>JAFLKA010000361.1 GCA_022712735.1 Marinosulfonomonas sp.
CATCAAGGCACGGATTAACGCGCTGCCTGAATGGTTGCGCGAAAGCCAGCCGGATGTGGCCCTGTTGCAGGAAATCAAAACCGTAGACGAGGGTTTCCCGCGCGAATTGTTCGAGGACATGGGGTATATCGTCGAGGTCCATGGGCAAAAGTCGTTCAACGGGGTGGCAATCCTGTCAAAACTGCCGCTCGAGGATGTTAAGCGCGGCCTGCCCGGCGATGATGCGGACGAGCAGGCCCGCTGGATCGAGGCCACCGTGATGGGGGATATACCTGTGCGGGTTTGCGGGCTGTATCTGCCCAATGGCAACCCCTGCCCAGGCCCGAAATACGACTATAAACTGG
The DNA here is from genome assembly GCA_022712735.1 of Marinosulfonomonas sp. The sequence goes on from JAFLKA010000361.1 coordinate 345, forward strand.
CGTGGATGGACCGCCTATATACCCGTGCGCAGGAATTGCTGCTGGCTGAGGAGCCCGCCCTGATGGCCGGTGATTACAACATCATCCCGCAGGCCGAAGACGCCGCCCACCCCGACGTGTGGCGCGAAGACGCGCTGTTTTGCCCCGAAAGCCGCGCGGCCTATCGTAAAATCCTGAACCTTGGCTTTACCGAGGCGTTTCGCGCCCGTGTGCATGGGGCCGAGCACTACAGTTTCTGGGATTATCAGGCCGGTGCGTGGAACAAAAATGCCGGCATCCGCATTGATCATTTCCTGATGACCCCGCAATGCGCTGATCTGCTGGTTGATTGCCAGATTGATACCGAAGTCCGTGGCCGCGATAAACCGTCCGACCACGTACCGGTTTGGGTGGATTTGGCGGCGTAAAGTTGAGCGCCATAGGTATTTGAGCCAAACATGGAATTGGTGATACCGTCAGCGTTCGCCGACTTTCAGGCTGGGAACAACGGACGGCGGCACTGCGGGACAAAGCTGCCGTTTACAATTAGCTCCCATCAATCAAAATCGCGCATCATCAATGTCTCGGAAAGGTACTTTATGCCGATCTTCAAGGCGCGTGGTTCGGTCCCATAAGTCTGAAACCCCATATTGGAATAAAGCGCTATAGCAGGTTCATTTTCTGTAACAACCGACAGCGTTACCAGGTCGACGACATTGGTCGCGTAATCGACAACCGCTTGAACAAGCTTTCTGCCTGCTCCCGATTTGCGATAACCGAGGTTAACATACATCCCCCACAACACGCCCTTATGGTTCTGTTTCAATCCCGACTGTTGATAAAACCCTGCTATTCCAATGATTTTTTCACCATCAAAAGCCCCGAAAACGCAACCTGAAGCGACACGTTCCTCGAAATGAGACAGGGCTTGTGCAGCTTCTGCTTCATAGTTTGAACCGAAAGCGTCTGGCGCGTTGTCGAGCGCCTCCAATCTAATCTGCCGATATGTATCACCTTCGCCAGACACCAAACGGCGTACTTCGATTATTGGCGGGTTCGACATTTAGTTTACTCACAGTAGGACAGTACATTGAAGGAGCATAATTACTGGTTTTACACACCAAGTCAAAATATCTCTGGATGTCAATTTGGGCTCAGTGCAGACATTGGCCGTTTGTTGGCTTGGGTCAATACATGTATTTTCCCAATTGGATTGTCGCAAAATGGCTTGCACGAAACCCGCGCACCCTTAGGCTCCTTGAAAAGGGAGGCATAGCTATGTCCAGTGATCCACTTCTCAGCCCGTTTCAGCTCAAACACCTGACCCTGAAAAACCGGATCATGACCACAAGTCACGAGCCCGCCTATCCTGAAGACGGCATGCCCAAGGAACGCTATGCCGCCTACCATGCCGAGCGCGCCAAAGCCGGTGTTGCTTTGGCGATGACTGCGGGGTCCGCTGCCGTCAGTAAGGACAGCCCGCCGGTGTTCAACAACATTCTGGCGTACCGCGATGATGTGGTGCCGTGGATCCAGAACCTGACCGATGCCTGCCATGAGCATGGTTGTGCGGCGATGATCCAGCTGACCCATCTGGGGCGACGCACGACGTGGAACAAGGGCGACTGGCTGCCTTCGGTGTCGTCCTCCAAACATCGCGAACCTGCGCACCGTGCATTCCCAAAACTGATCGAGGATTGGGATATCGAGCGTATTATCACCGATTTCGCCGATGCCGCCGAGCGGATGCAGGCCGGTGGCATGGACGGGATTGAATTACAGGTTTACGGCCATTTGCTGGATCAGTTCTGGTCACCGCTGACCAATGATCTGACAGGGCCATATGGCGCCGATACGCTGGAAAACCGGATGCGGTTTCCGATGGATGTGCTGGACGCCATTCGCAAGCGGGTGGGCAAGGAATTCATCGTCGGTCTGCGCTATACGGCGGACGAGGCGCAAAAGGGCGGCATTACCCCTGCCGAGGGGCTGGAGATTTCCAAACGACTGGCCACAACTGGCCAGGTGGATTTCCTGAATGTAATCAAGGGGCGTATCCATACCGACCCCGCCATGACCGATGTGATCCCCGTTCAGGGCATGCCAAGTGCACCGCATCTGGATTTCGCTGGCGAGGTCAAAAAGGCCACCGGCATGCCCACCTTTCACGCCGCCAGAATCCCTGACGTTGCCACCGCCCGCCATGCGATTGCCGACGGATTGCTGGACATGGTCGGCATGACCCGCGCCCATATGGCCGACCCGCATATCGTCCGCAAAATCATCGAGGGGCGCGAGGAAGATATCCGCCCTTGCGTTGGTGCCACATACTGTCTGGACCGGATTTATCAGGCGGGCGATGCCCTGTGCATTCACAACGCCGCCACGGGCCGCGAATTAACCATGCCGCATGATATTCCCGTGGCTGCGGACAAGAAAAAAGTTGTTGTGGTGGGCGCTGGCCCCGCCGGTCTGGAAGCCGCGCGCGTGGCTGCCGAACGTGGCCATGATGTGACCGTACTAGAGGCCGCCACTGATCCCGGGGGGCAGGTGCGCCTGACCGCCCGCAGTCCACGTCGCCGCGAAATGATCGGCATTATTGATTGGCGCATGTCGCAATGTGCGGCCCGCGGCGTGGAATTCCATTTCAACACATGGGCCGAGGCCGGCGATGTGACGGCGCTGTCCCCCGATGTGGTGATCATCGCCACGGGTGGGATGCCCAACACCGAACTGTTTGAAGGGGGGGAGCAGGCGGATGTTGTCACCTCATGGGATATCATTTCAGGCGATGTGAAACCCTCCGAGAATGTGCTGATCTATGACGAGGCAGGCGACCACCCCGCCCTGCAAGCCGCCGAGATCGCAGCGAATGCCGGCTCACACGTCGAAATCATCACCCCCGACCGCACATTTTCCCCTGACATCATGGCGATGAATCTGGTGCCCTATATGCGCAGCCTGCAAGACAAGGATGTAACATTCACCGTCACCCGCCGCCTGCTGGATGTGAAACGCGACGGCAACAAGCTGACCGCCACAATCGGCACCGATTACAGCGACCATTCCTATGAAAAACAGTATGACCAGATCGTGCTGAACTACGGCACCTTGCCGCTGGATGATCTGTATTTTGATCTGAAACCGTATAGCAGCAACGGGGGGGCCGTAGATCATGAGGCGCTGATCAACGGCCACCCCCAAACGATCACGCGGAATCCGGACGGGGCGTTCCAGCTGTTTCGCATCGGGGATGCCGTATCGGCCCGCAACACCCACGCGGCCATCTATGACGCGCTGCGATTGGTAAAGGATATTTAGGCCCGCGGCCCGTTTGGTCTGGATCAGGCCTTGGTCACGTCGTGCTTATAAATCCAGTCGAATTTCTTCATCGCCAAGGACGGCGCGAAACGGCTGCCCAAACGCAATGCCGTATGCGCCGCAAACCGCACAGGGCCGGGTGACAGGTGGTAGTTCCGCGCGTTTTTGCTGGCAGCCTCTATCACCTTG
>JAFLKA010000250.1 GCA_022712735.1 Marinosulfonomonas sp.
GAGCCGTTTGAACATGTGTTTTTCACCAACTCCGGTTCCGAATCCGTCGAGACCGCGCTGAAAATCGCGCTGGCCTATCACCGCGTACGCGGCGAGGGCACCCGCACCCGTCTGATTGGTCGTGAACGTGGCTATCACGGGGTCAATTTCGGCGGTATTTCGGTGGGCGGTATTGTCAATAACCGCAAATTCTTTGGCTCGCTTTTGACTGGTGTTGACCATCTGCCGCACACTCATCTGCCCGATCAAAACGCCTATACCCGCGGCCAACCTGAACATGGCGCGTATCTGGCCGATGATCTGGAACGCATCGTGGCGCTGCATGGTGGCGAGAATATTGCCGCGGTGATTGTCGAGCCGATGGCGGGCTCCACCGGCGTTTTGATGCCGCCCAAGGGCTACCTTGAAAAGCTGCGCAGCATTTGCACCAAACACGGTATCCTTTTGATCTTTGACGAGGTGATCACCGGATTTGGCCGCCTTGGCAGCAACTTTGCCGCCGATCATTTCGGGGTGATGCCCGACCTGATCACCACCGCCAAGGGGCTGACCAACGGGGTCATTCCGATGGGCGCGGTGCTGGCGACGTCAGCCATTCATGATGCGTTCATGTCGGGGCCGGAAGAAGCGATCGAGCTGTTCCACGGCTACACCTATTCTGGCAATCCGATTGCATCGGCCGCCGGACTGGCGACACTGCAAACCTATCGCGAGGACGGGCTGTTTGAAAATGCCGCGGGTTTGGCCAGCTATTGGGAGGATGCGCTGCATTCCCTAAAAGGCCTGCCGCATGTGATCGACATCCGCAATATGGGCCTGATCGGCGCGATTGAACTGGAAGGGATCGAAGGCGCCCCGACCAAACGCGCGTTTGATGCGTTTTTGCAGTGCTATGATAAGGGGCTGCTGATCCGCACGACCGGAGACATCATCGCACTGTCCCCACCATTGATGATCAACAAAGCCCAAATTGACGAATTATTCGGTATTCTGGGCGGCGTTCTGAAAGGGTTGAAATGACCCGTGAGGCCGCCACCGCAACGCAAATGATTGATGATGCGCGGGTGCGCGTTACGCGATTTGATTTTGTGGCGGGGGCCGAAACCGGCTGGCACACACACGCGATGGATTACGTGATCACCGCGATCACCGATTGCCAGATGGTTCTTGAGGAACCAAACGGCGAGGCCCGCCATGTGCATGTGCCTGCGGGCACCGCATACCGGCGCGATGTCGGGGTTGAGCATAACGTTATAAATGGTGGCGAGGGGCCAATGTCTTTCGTCGAAGTAGAGCTGAAATAGAGGGAGAAATATCATGGCTGCACAAAGTTCATCACCGGGTGAAAATCTGAAAATCAATGGCGAACGCCTGTGGGAAACCTTGATGGAAATGGCCAAGATCGGGCCAGGTGTGGCCGGTGGCAACAACCGCCAAACCGTGACGGACGAGGACGGTGAGGGCCGCGAGTTGTTCAAAAACTGGTGCGAGGCCGCGGGCTGCACCATGGGGCTGGACCAGATGGGCAACATGTTTGCGCGCCGCGAAGGCACGGACCCTGATGCACTGCCGGTTTATGTCGGATCGCATCTGGATACGCAGCCCACGGGCGGCAAATATGATGGCGTGCTGGGGGTGCTTGGTGGGCTGGAAATTCTGCGCACGCTCAATGACTTGGGCATCAAAACCAAACACCCGATCGTAGTCACCAACTGGACCAACGAGGAGGGCACCCGTTTCGCCCCCGCCATGCTGGCCTCCGGCGTGTTTGCCGGAATGCACACGCAGGACTGGGCGTATGATATTGAGGATGCCGAGGGCAAGAAGTTCGGTGATGAGCTGGCCCGCATTGGCTGGCGCGGCGACGAAGAAGTCGGCGCGCGCAAGATGCACGCGTTTTTCGAGCTGCACATTGAACAGGGACCAATTCTGGAAGCCGAGGGCAAGGACATTGGCGTTGTCACCCACGGTCAGGGTCTAAGCTGGACCCAAGTGACGATCACCGGCAAGGACAGTCACACGGGGTCTACCCCGATGCCGATGCGCAAGGACGCCGGGCTGGGGCTGGCGCATGTGCTGGAACTGGTGAACCAGATCGCACTGAGCCACGCGCCAGATGCGGTCGGGGCGGCGGGGCATATTGATGTCTATCCGAACTCGCGCAACGTGATTCCGGGCAAGGTGGTGTTCACCGTCGATTTCCGCTCGCCTGATCTGGCGACCATCGAGGATATGGAAGCGCGGCTGGCCGTTGGGGCCAAGCAGATTTGCGATGAAATGGGGCTGGGCGTGGAATTTGAGAAGGTCGGCGGCTTTGATCCGGTGACGTTTGACGCGGGCTGCGTCACAGCCGTGCGCAATGCCGCCGAACGTCTGGGGTATTCGCACCGTGCTCTGATTTCGGGTGCGGGTCATGACGCCTGCTGGGTCAACCGCGTTGCGCCCACGGCGATGGTGATGTGCCCGTGCGTTGATGGTCTGTCGCACAACGAGGCCGAGGAGATTTCCAAGGAATGGGCCACAGCGGGGACGGATGTGTTGATGCACGCGGTGGTCGAAACGGCGGAGATTGTGGAGTGAATGTAGAAATACATTCTCGTGTTCTAGACAGCTTAATTGGGCTGTTTGATGTCCCATTGATTCAGAATGATTTGCGTGGCCTCTATGCCGAGCATCTGATTGCTGAATTATTGGGGGATGAATGGAACGCGGTTGGGTCGGCGTGGGCTGGATGGGATTTGGAACATGAGGATGGAACCAAGATAGAAGTTAAGAGTTCTGCTGCAAAACAATCTTGGGAACCCTCGAAAAACGGCAAATCGTTGCCAGCATTTAACATAAAGGCCAGTAAGTTCCACTGGCGAGATGGCTCATCAAGATTGAAGTCGGATGGTCGACTTGCACAAATCTACATCTTTGCGTGGCACGGAAATGATACGAAAGACGCGGATCAGTGGGATGCCGACCAATGGGAGTTTTTTGTGGTGCCGACGGATATGTTGCCGGATCAAAAGAGCATTAGTTTGGGGCCTCTGAAACATTTGGTCCGCTCCGTTAAGCACAAAGAGTTGCTAGGCAAAGTCGATAATATTCGGATGGGACTAACCGACTCGGTCGGCTGGATGTGAGACAGATTTGATAAAATGAGACACAGTATAATTCGAGGGAGACTATAACATGAGCAAAGTGATCAAAGGTGGCACCGTTGTAACCGCCGATCTGACGTATAAAGCGGATGTGAAAATCGAGGGCGGGGTGATTGTTGAAATCGGCCCAAACCTTGCGGGTGACGAGGTGCTGGACGCCACGGGATGTTACATCATGCCCGGCGGGATTGATCCGCACACCCATCTGGAAATGCCGTTCATGGGCACGTATTCCTCGGATGATTTTGAAAGCGGCACCCGTGCGGGGTTGGCGGGTGGCACCACGATGGTGGTTGATTTTGCCCTGCCCAGCCCGGGCGAAAGCCTGCTGGATGCGCTGAAGCGCTGGGACAATAAATCGACCCGCGCCAACTGTGATTATTCATTCCACATGGCAGTGACATGGTGGGGCGAGCAGGTGTTTGACGACATGAAAGAGGTCGTTGGCCGTGGCATCAACACCTTCAAGCATTTCCTTGCCTACAAGGGTGCGTTGATGGTGAATGATGACGAGCTATATGCCAGTTTCAAGCGCTGTGCCGAGCTGGGTGCGACGCCGTTGGTGCATGCCGAGAACGGCGATGTGGTGGCGGAACCGACCGCCCAATTGCTGGCCGAGGGCAACACTGGCCCCGAGGCCCATGCCTATTCGCGGCCCACACAAGTCGAGGGTGAAGCCACCAACCGCGCCATCATGATTGCCGATATGGCGGGGGCGCCTTTGTATGTGGTGCACACGTCATGCGAGGAGAGCCACGAGGCCATTCGGCGGGCGCGGATGCAGGGCAAACGGGTTTGGGGCGAGCCGCTGATCCAGCATCTGACGCTGGACGAGTCTGAGTATTTCAACAAGGATTGGGACCACGCGGCGCGCCGTGTGATGTCGCCTCCGTTCCGCAACAAACAGCATCAAGACAGCCTGTGGGCGGGTCTGCAAAGTGGCTCGCTTTCGGTGGTTGCCACGGACCATTGTGCCTTTACCACCGAGCAGAAACGCTCGGGTATCGGGGATTTTTCCAAGATACCGAATGGCACGGGTGGGTTAGAGGACCGGATGCCGATGCTCTGGACCCATGGGGTGGCGACGGGGCGTTTGACGATGAATGAATTCGTCGCGGTTACTTCAACAAACATCGCCAAGATATTGAATTGTTATCCTAAAAAGGGTGCGATCCTTGTTGGGGCGGATGCTGATATTGTGGTTTGGGATCCGGCGAAAGAAAAGACCATTACCGCTGAGGGCCAGCAATCCTCGATTGATTACAACGTGTTTGAAGGCAAGCAGGTCAAAGGTCTGCCGCGCTACACGCTGACCCGTGGTCAGGTGGCGGTGATGGATGGCGAAATCAAGACGCAGGAAGGCCACGGCGAGTTTGTCGCTCGCGGGCCCAATGCCACCGTGAACACAGCATTAAGCCAGTGGAAAGAGCTGACTGCGCCACGGCCGGTGGAACGGACTGGCATTCCGGCAAGTGGGGTTTAGCAGCGTGAGCCAAGAAGTTGTAATCCAAGCAAAAAACCTTGATCTGACCTTCCCGACCAATGACGGGGATGTGCATGCGTTAAAGGACATCAACCTTGATATCCACAAGGGTGATTTCGTCAGTTTCATCGGCCCGTCGGGCTGTGGTAAAACCACCTTTTTACGCACCATCGCGGCGTTGGAAACGCCTACGGCTGGCACGGTGACTGTGAACGGGATGACCGCCGATGAGGCCCGCAAAAACCGCGCCTACGGCTATGTTTTTCAGGCCGCGGGGCTGTATCCGTGGCGCACGATCAGGGGCAATATCCGGCTGCCGCTGGAAATCATGGGCTATTCCAAAGAGGAGCAGGAAAAGCATGTGGTCAAGGTGCTGGATCTGGTTGATCTGCGCGGCTTTGGCAAGAAATTCCCGTGGCAGTTATCCGGTGGTATGCAGCAACGCGCCAGCATTGCGCGCGCATTAGCGTTTGACGCCGATATCCTGCTGATGGACGAGCCGTTCGGGGCGCTGGATGAAATCGTGCGCGACCATCTGAACGAGCAGTTGTTGCAGCTGTGGGACCGCACCAACAAGACGATTGCGTTTGTCACCCACTCGATTCCCGAGGCGGTTTATCTGTCCACGAAAATCGTGGTGATGAGCCCGCGCCCGGGACGGATTGCCGATGTAATCGAGAGCACTTTGCCACGCGAGCGACCGCTGGATATTCGGGACAGTCAGGAGTTTCAGGACATCGCGCATCGGGTGCGTGAAGGCCTGCGGGCGGGGCATGCGTATGATGATTAATCCGCTATATGAATTTCATATGAATTGCATATGTTTTCCATATGACAAAATGTCAGGGGAAAATGGAGGCGATAATGCGTAATTTATTCCCGATCCTGACCGTTGTCGCCACAATTATGCTGGTCTGGTACGTGGCATCCATCGGCATGAACAAGAAGTGGACCTATGATCAGGCTGGACGTGCGGGCGAGGAAGTGTCGTTCACTGAAATGGTGGCCGACACTTGGGCCCAAGACCGCCCCGTGCTGCCCGCCCCGCATCAGGTGGTGGCGGAGCTGTATCGCACCACGGTTCTGAAAAATGTTACCAGCAAACGAAGCCTGGTGTTCCACGGCTGGATCACCCTGTCGGCGACATTGCTGGGTTTTTTGTTTGGCACCGGCATGGGAATTTTGCTGGCGGTGGGCATTGTGCATAACCGTGCGATGGACATGGGGGTGATGCCTTGGGCGATTGCGTCGCAAACCATCCCGATTTTGGCGATTGCGCCGATGATCGTGGTGGTGATGTCGACCATTGGCGCCACTGATCTTTTGGGCAAGGAAACCGCCACGGCGCTGTTCGGCTACCAGCCCGCATTTATGAAGGGCATCCTGCCCAAAGCGGTGATCGCGGCGTATCTGTCATTTTTCCCCGTGGTTGTGGGCATGGTCAAAGGATTACGGTCGCCGGACCACATGCAGCTTGATTTATTGAAGACCTACAACGCCAGCAAATCACGCACGTTCTGGTCGCTGCGCATGCCATCCTCAACACCCTATCTGTTCACCTCTCTGAAAATCGGCATGGCGGCAGCGTTGGTCGGGGCAATCGTTTCGGAACTGTCGGCGGTGCCGTTGCGCGGCCTTGGCGCGCGGATGTTGACGGGCAGCTATTACGGCCAGACCATCCAGATATGGGCGGCGTTGTTCGCAGCGGCGGCACTGGCGGCGACACTGGTGGCGATGATCAGCTGGATCGAACGGCGTAGCCTGAAGAAAATGGGGATGACGCAATGATGTGGATTATTGGGGTCTTTATCTTTTGGCTGGTGGCCTATTTCCTGAATATTTATCTGGCTAATTCGGTGTGGCACAACACGCGCATTGTCAAACTGGCGGTGCCGGCGATTTTTGGTATCACCCTGTTGGTGGTCTGGGAGGGGTTGGTGCGGGGCTTGGAAGTGCCAAGCGTGATTTTGCCGCCACCCTCGATGATCGGAGTGCGGATTATGGAGAGCTTGCCGATCCTGTGGGGCGACTTTGTGCAGACCTTTGTTAAGGGGGCGCTGACCGGGTACATCATGGGCTGTGGTGCTGCGGTGGCCACGGCGATTATCATTGATCGCTCGCCATTCCTGCAACGGGGCCTGCTGCCGGTGGGCAATTTCATCGCCGCGCTGCCGATCATCGGCACAGCACCGATTTTGGTGATGTGGTTCGGGTTTGACTGGCATTCAAAGGCGGCCGTCGTCGTGGTGATGGTGTTTTTCCCGATGCTGGTGAACACCGTGCAGGGATTGGCCGCGACCGACAGTATGCAGCGCGATTTGATGCGCACCTATGCGGGGGGGTATTGGAACACGTTGTTCAAATTGCGCCTGCCTGCTGCGATGCCCGCGATATTTAACGGGCTGAAAATTGCCACCACGCTGGCGCTGATCGGCGCGATTGTGGCGGAGTTTTTCGGATCACCTACGCGGGGCATGGGCTTTCGAATATCGGTCGAGGTGGGCCGGTTGGGGCTGGATATGGTCTGGGCCGAAATCACTGTGGCTGCACTTGCCGGATCGGCGTTTTACGGCGTCATTGCCATGATCGAAAAGGGGGTCACCTTCTGGCACCCTTCACAACGGGGTTGAATAACTGTGCATGTCTCGTTTGAATGCAGTTATCAGAAGTGAACGAGACACGCTCTAATCAACGAATAACAACTAGGGAGACTATAAAATGAATAAACTACTTACAACGGCGCTGGCCGGGGCACTGACATTTGCCGCGGGTCTGGCACAGGCGGCAGATGATCTGACGCTGCAACTGAAATGGGTCACGCAGGCACAATTCGCGGGCTACTATGTGGCGCTGGAAAACGGATACTATAGCGACGAAGACCTGAACGTGACCATCAACGCCGGTGGCCCCGATGTGGCGCCTGCACAGGTGATCGCCGGTGGTGGTGCTGATGTGGTGATCGACTGGATGCCGTCGGCACTGGCCGCGCGTGAAGGTGGTTTGCCGCTGGTCAATATTGCGCAGCCGTTCAAATCGTCCGGCATGATGCTGACCTGTCGCAAAGACACAGGCATCACCAGTCCGGCTGATTTCGCCGGTAAAACGCTGGGTGTCTGGTTTTATGGCAACGAGTATCCGTTCCTGAGCTGGATGGGTAAACTGGGCCTGAGCACAGAGGGTGGTGATGGCGTTACGGTTCTGAAACAGGGCTTTAACGTTGATCCGATCCTGCAAGGGCAGGCCGCCTGTGTGTCGACCATGACATATAACGAATACTGGCAGATCATTGACGCCGGTATTGGGGCTGACGATCTGGTGACCTTCAAATACGAGGATCAGGGCGTGGCAACGCTTGAGGATGGTTTGTATGTTCTGGAAGACAAGCTGGATGATCCGGCCGAAGTTGACAAGCTGGCACGGTTTGTGCGCGCGTCGATGAAGGGCTGGAAGTGGGCAGAAGAGAACCCGACCGAGGCTGCGATGATCGTTCTGGAAGCCGACGAGACTGGCGCGCAGACCGAAAAGCACCAGATCCGGATGATGGGCGAGATTGCCAAGCTGACGGCTGGTTCGAACGGCGCACTTGATGTGGCGGATTACGAGCGTACGGTTGCGACCCTGATGGGTGGCGGCTCGGACCCTGTGATTTCCAAGGCACCTGAGGGGGCCTGGACACATGCAATCACGGATATTGCGCTGAAGTAAACAGCGCGACAGTGTGAGCAAGATTTGCGGCGGGGCCTATAACGGGCCTCGCCGTTTCGTGCGAGTCTGGAACCAGACTTGCACTATATTGCAAGGACGGTTGCGCCATTTATCTGCGCGGTGGCGCCGGTGCCCAGTTTGAAACGGGCAAGGCCCGCCGCGTTGACGGTGTCGATCTGGCCAAGGTCGATCTGGCGCACGCCTTTGGCGGAAAAATCATTAAACGCCCGCCAAAGGGCAAGACGGCCCGCCGACAGTTTGCGCCCCGCATCCGTGGTGTGGGCGATGTGGTAAGTGGCGGTGTTGCCATGCAGGATGAACAGGGCGGTGGCGATGGTGCAGCCGGATATGCTGCCCGAATTTTGGACAGTGATCAGGCGCAGGGCATCGGGGTTTAGCTGGTGCCATTTCAGGGTGAATGCGGCGGGCAGGGCGCGGTAGGATTTCGCGCCTTGTTGTTTTTGATCGATTTCCAGCAACGTGGTCAGGGCTTTGGTCGGGCAGGTGATGTGACGGGCCCGCAGCCCGCTGCCTTGCGCCTTTTTCAGGCTGTTGCGCCATTTTCCATGCAGGGATTCCATTGCAACGGGCAGGGTGAGCTGTGCATTGGTCGTCGGGGTCATCATCGGGATCAGGCGCAGGGCGGGGTCGGAGGCGGTGAACAGCTGGATACGTGGATGCGGCATTGGCGATGTGCGCCGGATCAGGGCCAAGACGCGGGCGTGGTCACAAGGGGCGAGCCACAACGGGCCGCGGGTGGCAAGCGAGGTGTTGAGCAACCCTGCGAATTTGCGGCAAATGGATTGGCATAGCGCGACGGGGTCGCCATTTTGAGTGATCACGGCACGGTGCACCTGCCCGCCAAGGGCGGCGTGGGTTGCACCGTATTCCCAGCGTTGCTGCATCGGGGCGCAGGCAAGATTGGATAAATATTCCCATCCCGCCTGACCGCATTGATCCCATGAAATTTCCATCGCTCTGTTAACGCATTGAAAACCTAAATCGAGGTTAATGACAGCATGGAGAATTTGAAGCATTCCGTCATGGGCGTGGTCGCCACATCGGCAAAACCGGATTTGCGCGGGTTTGTTGCATTAGGGGTTATTTTCGGCGCACCCGTTGTCGGGGTGCTGTTCGGGATCGAGGCGGTGATCCGCTGGGCCTTTCAGATGATGTAAAACCCCGCCGCAGGGCTGTTTATACCTTGCGGCGGGCAAACTGGTTTAAGGGCCGGATTTAAGGCCCTGAATTTAAGGGCAAGGCCCCGTGCGGTAGGTTCCGTCACCGTTTGAATAGGCGCATTGCTGGGTCGCGTTGTTGCGTGCAACCATAGTGCCAGCAGCAGCCCCCGCAAGGACGGCAATAACTGTCCAGTTGCGGTTCGCACCCAGCGCATTGGCGGTGATTAACCCTGCGCCCGCCCCGACAAGGCCGCCAACGACGGCCTGTTCATTCGTGGTCATTTGGCAGGCAGACAGGGCCAGCGCACTGGCACAGGCGATAGCAATTATATTCCTATACATCACATTCTCCTTATGTTTACGGGCGTCAAACACGTCCCGTTTTGCACCTGCCATTATACCGTGTTTGGCGCATGGGCGCGTTGATGCGCCGCAAGTGGGGCGGGGAAACGACAAAGGCCAGCCCGTAAAGGCCGGCCTTAACCGTCAAATTATTGCGCCGATTAGACTTTGTTCATCCGGTTTTCGATCAACTCATCCACCACGCTTGGGTCTGCCAAGGTTGAGGTGTCGCCCAATGTGGTGTGATCATTCTCGGCGATTTTGCGCAGAATCCGGCGCATGATTTTTCCCGAACGGGTTTTGGGCAAGCCCGGTGCCCACTGGATCAGATCGGGCTTGGCGATCGGCCCGATTTCGGTGCGGACCCATTTTTCGAGGTCTTTTTTCAACGCGTCCGTCGGTGTGACCCCGTTCATCAAGGTCACGTAAGCATAGATGCCTTGGCCTTTGATGTCGTGCGGGTAGCCAACCACGGCGGCCTCGGCCACATCGGGGTGGGCGACGAGGGCCGATTCAACTTCCGCCGTGCCCATGCGGTGGCCGGAGACATTGATCACATCATCAACCCGCCCGGTGATCCAGTAATAGCCGTCCTCGTCGCGCCGACAGCCGTCGCCGGAGAAAAAGTAGCCTTTGTAATCGGCGAAATAAGTCAGTTCAAACCGTCTGTGGTCGCCGTAAATGGTGCGCATCTGGCCGGGCCAGCTGTCGGCAATCGCTAAAATGCCCTCGCCAACCACATCGGGGATTTCCTTGCCGGTTTGCGCGTCCAGCAGCACCGGTTTGACGCCAAAGAACGGCAGAGTGGCGGAGCCTGGTTTGGTCGGGGTTGCACCGGGTAGGGGGGTCAGCATGTGGCCGCCGGTTTCGGTCTGCCACCATGTGTCGACGATCGGCAACTTACCTTTGCCGATCACGTCGTTATACCAGTTCCAGGCCTCGGGGTTGATCGGCTCGCCGACGGTGCCGAGCAATTTCAGCGACGACAGATCGCAGGATGTGACCGGATCATTGCCATGTGCCATCAGCGCGCGAATCGCGGTGGGGGCGGTGTAGAACTGGTTGACCTTGTGTTTTTCGATCACCTGCCAGAAGCGCGAGGCGTCGGGGTAGGTGGGCACGCCTTCAAACATCAGGGTGGTGGCGCCATTGGCCAGCGGGCCGTAGATGATATAGCTGTGGCCAGTGACCCAGCCCACATCGGCAGTGCACCAAAAGACGTCGCCATCGTGGTAATCAAACGTATATTGATGGGTCATCGCCGCATAGACCAGATAGCCGCCCGAGGAGTGCTGCACGCCCTTTGGTTTGCCGGTGGAACCTGATGTGTAGAGGATAAACAGCGGGTCTTCGGCACCCATTTCGCGCGGTGGGCAGACGGGGCTGGCGGTTTCCATCAGGGCCAGCACATCGACGTCGCGATCCTGTATCCATGTGGTTTGGCCGCCGGTGTGTTTGACCACCAGACAGCGCACCTTGTCGGAGCAGTGCAGCAGCGCCGCGTCGGCGTTGGATTTCAGGGCTGTGACGCGCCCGCCGCGCGGGGCCTCGTCGGCTGTGATCAGGACGCAAGCGCCACAATCGTTGATCCGGTTGGCCAATGCGTCAGCAGAAAATCCTGCAAAAACAATGGAATGTATCGCGCCGATGCGCGCACAAGCCAGCATGGCATAGGCCGCTTCGGGGATCATCGGCATATAGATGATCACCCGCTCGCCACGCATCACGCCTTGGGACAGCAGCACGTTGGCCATGCGGTTCACCTTGTCGTGCAACTGGTTATAGGTGATGTGCTGGGCGGGGGTATTCGGGTCGTCCGGTTCGAACAGGATCGCGGTTTGGTCGCCACGGGTTTCTAGGTGGCGGTCGATGCAGTTGACGGCGACGTTCAGGGTGCCATCCTCAAACCATTTGATGTCGACCTCACCCAGTTTGAAGTTGGTATTTTTCACCTTGGTATAGGGTTTGATCCAGTCAATCCGCTTGCCTTCCTCGCCCCAGAACGCCTCGGGGTCCTGCATCGAGGCCTGATACATTTCGTTGTATTTTGCCGCATCCGCGTGGGAATTTGCGGAGAATTCGGGCGAGGGGGGATATGTTTTGTCGGTCATTTCAAGTCTCCGGATGGCGGCGCTAATATTAAATGGCCAGATATTCTGCGCGAAGTTCTTCGTTTTCCAGCACTTCGCTGGCCAGCCCGTCAAATACGACGTGGCCAGTATCAAGGATCACGGCGCGATCAGCAAGGGCCAGCGCGCGTTTGGCGTTTTGCTCGACGATCACGGTGGTGATGCCCTGTTCCTTGATCAGGTTCAGGGTTTT
>JAFLKA010000267.1 GCA_022712735.1 Marinosulfonomonas sp.
CTGCACGCCCGCTGCATTATCCTGCCGCATCCGGTGACCGGTAAACCGCTGAAAATCGTAGCACCAATGCCGGAACATATGAAACGCACATGGGACACCTTTGGATGGGATGAACGCGATGTCGCGGATGACCCGTTCGAGGAATATCTATGAGCCAGACATTGCGACTGGCGGTGTTTGATGTGGACGGTACGCTGATCGACAGTCAGCACCACATACATTCGGCGATGGAGCTGACCTTTGTGGGCCAAGGGCTGGAATGCCCGCCGCTGGAACAGGTGCGTGGCATCATTGGGTTATCCTTGCCGCAAGCGATGCGCCGCTTGATCGCCAATCTGACAGATGTGCAATACGATGCATTGGTCGAGGGCTACAAGGCCACCTTCAAAACCAAACGTCTGGCCGGAGAATTTGCGCCACTTTATTCCGGTATTATCAAAATGTTGGACGGGATAGCGCAGGACGACCATCTGCTGCTGGGCCTTGCCACTGGAAAATCACGGCGCGGGCTGGATGCCGTTCTGGATGGTCACGGGCTGACATCAAAGTTTGTCACGGCGCAGGTTGCGGACAACCACCCGTCCAAACCGCATCCGTCGATGTTACAGGCGGCATTGTCTGAAACCGGCGTTGAGGCGCAGGATGCGGTGATAATCGGCGACACCACCTATGATATGGAAATGGGCGTTGCCGCGGGTATGCACTGCATCGGTGTGTCGTGGGGCTATCACACGGTCGATGATCTGCGCACAGCAGGCGCGGCATGGATTGTGGATGATGCTGCACAATTACAGGCGCTGCTAGATGGGTTTTGGGGATAAAGATGGCAGAGTGGACAGCAAAACGGTTTTGGAAAATCGCGAGCGTCGTTGAGGCGGGGGACGGGTTTACCGTGCATTTGGACGGGCGCAAATTGCGCACGCCGGTGAAATCGGAACTGATCGTGCCAACCCGCGAGATGGCCGAGGCAATCGCGGCGGAATGGGATGCGCAGGGCCAAAAGGTCGACCCGTTGACAATGCCCGTGACTCGCACAGCCAATGCCGCAATCGACAAGGTCGCGCCGATGCATGCCGAAGTGTCGGAGCTGGTGGCCGCCTATGGCGATACTGATCTGTTGTGCTACCGCGCCGAGTCTCCAATCGAATTGGTCGAGCGCCAGAATGCGGCGTGGAATCCGCTGCTGGAATGGGCGGCTGATACATTGTCAGCCCCGCTTAAAACCGGCGTCGGAATTGTGCATGTCGCACAGGATGCCGGTGTGCTGGCCGCACTTGCCAAGCGTGTGACCGGAATGGACGCGTTCCAACTGGCATCGTTCCACGATCTGGTGGGTATGTCTGGCTCTTTGGTCATCGGATTTGCCACCATCCACAAGGTGTTACCAGTAGCCGATCTGTGGCAGTGCTCAAGAATCGATGAGGACTGGCAGATCGAGAAATGGGGCGAGGATGATGAGGAAATAACAACCTCAGAGGGTAAGAGGGCGGGCTTTGAGCACGCCGCCCGATTCTATTTCATGGCCAATTAGGATGCTTTGACCTCAAATTTGCTCTTGTGTTTTCGATTCATGTTCGATTCGGACAAAAACTAGGTCCGATGAGGCCTAATTCCGAAACTTCCCTTGACGTTTTCGCAAGGTTTGGCCCAAACTAACGCACGCTTGGGAGGGCGCAGCTTTCCCATGGTATCGCCCTCGGTCCTAACGGGCCGAATTAACCGCCTATAACAGGCGGACTATCAGGAAGAGGTAAAAATGAAAAAATCCGTATTTTTAGGTGCACTGACAATAGCCAGCTTGACTGCTGGCATTGCTGCTGCTGGCACACTTGACGATGTGAAAGCACGCGGCAAATTGAACTGTGGTGTTTCCACAGGTCTCGTTGGTTTTGCATCGCCAGATGCGAATGGCAAATGGGAAGGTTACGACGTTGCTGTATGTCGTGCCGTCGCTGCTGCTGTTCTTGGCGACAACACTGCTGTTGAATTTGTTCCACTGAGCTCAAAGACTCGCTTTACCGCGCTGGCTTCTGGCGAAGTAGACATGCTGGCCCGTAACACCACATGGACACTATCCCGTGACGTCGATCTGAAACTCGACTTCGTTGGTGTTAACTACTACGATGGTCAAGGCTTCTTGATCCCCAAATCAATGGGCGTAACATCGGCCAAAGATCTGGACGGCGCGACTGTTTGTATCCAAAGCGGTACAACAACCGAGCTGAACCTGGCTGATTACTTCCGCACAAACGGCATCTCTTATGAGCCAGTGCCAGTGGAAGGCAACGCAGAAGCGCAAACACAATATCTTGCTGGTGCTTGTGACACGCTGACAACAGACGGCTCCGCTCTTGCGGCGACACGTGCTGCGTTTGAAAACCCAGACGATCACATCGTTCTGCCAGAAATCATCTCCAAAGAGCCTCTGGGCCCATTGGTACGTCACGGCGACAACGAGTGGGGCGACATCGTTCGCTGGACTCTGAACGCCCTGATCTCTGCAGAAGAGTTCAACATCACTTCGGCTAACATCGAAGAGCTGTCGAAAGGCACGAATAACCCGGAAATCAACCGTATCCTCGGCACAGAAGGCAACATGGGCGAAATGCTCGGTCTTGACGCTGACTGGGCGGCACGTGCGATTGCTTCTGGTGGTAACTTTGGTGAAATCTTCGAAGCCAACATTGGCGAGAAAACACCAATTGGTCTGTCGCGTGGTCTGAACGCGCTTTGGACAGATGGCGGTCTGATTTATTCGCCTCCGTTCCGCTAGGACTATAATTGATTTGGGCGCGGGTTAATCCCCGCGCCCTTTTCATATCTACCTATCCAACAAATAAACCACCTGAGCCGGGGCAGCGGACAACCGCGTCAAATAAAATAGGCCAGGGAACACGGGGATGTCTATCATGACAACACTGACCGACCCTCCTAAGGCGACGTTCCGCCTTTCGATGCTGCTCTATGATACCCGCTATCGTTCAACGACCATTCAGGTCATTGTGCTGATCGGGTTCATGCTGGGCGCAGCTTGGTTGCTGAACAATGTTAGGGTTAATCTGGCGCTTGCCGGCAAAGACTTTAACTACGGGTTTTTGCAACAGGTTTCCAACTTTGATATCAACCAGCGACTGATCGAGTATTCGTCGACGTCCACGTACGGGCGCGCAACGATCATCGGCTTGATGAATACGCTGCTGATTGCAGTAATGGGCTGTTTGGCGGCGACGTTTATCGGTGTGACGATCGGCATCTTGCGGCTCTCGTCCAACTGGGTGGTTTCACGGCTGGCAACGGTTTACGTCGAAATGTTCAGAAACGTTCCGGTGTTGTTGTGGATTTTGCTGATTATGGGGGCTTTGTCTGAAAGCTTGCCGCAACCGAAAGATTTCCGCGGTGAAGATCCGGTCGCAACGATGAAACTGTTTGACAGTGTCGCGGTTACGAACCGTGGCGTCTATGTCCCCGAGCCGTTGTTCTCGACAGGTCTGGGCGACATTCCGGTGTTCTGGAACTCGTTTGAGATCAGCCTTGATCTGATGGCGATCCTTGCCGTTTTGTTTGCTGGCCTGATGATCGGTAAATTGATAAAAAAACGCGCCATACAAACTCAGGCGGCGACGGGGAACCTACCTAAAACCGGGCTGATACGCCTTGCTATTGTGGTGATCCCGATGCTGCTGGTGTTGTGGCTGCTGGGCTTCTACCTTGGCTATCCCGAACTGAAGGGCTTTAACTTCAAGGGTGGCACCCGTCTGGGTAACCCGCTGTTGGCCCTGTGGATTGCGCTTTCGCTCTATACTGCTGCCTTCATCGCTGAAATTGTGCGGGCTGGCATCATGGCGATTTCCAAAGGCCAATCCGAGGCCGCAGGCGCACTTGGGCTACGTCCAGGCCGCACCATGAATTTGGTGATCCTGCCGCAAGCCATGCGGGTGATTATCCCGCCGCTGATTTCACAATACCTAAACCTGACCAAAAACTCGTCACTGGCGGTTGCGGTTGGCTATGCAGATATTACCAGCACGCTGGGCAACACCACGCTGAACCAGACCGGCCGAGAGCTGGAATGTATTCTGCTGTTAATGGGGTGTTATCTGGCAATCTCGCTGGTCGTCTCGACGGTGATGAACGCCTACAATGAACGAACAAAGCTGAGGGAGCGCTGATATGACTATGACTGATCAAAGCTACGTGCGCACCCAGATGCTGGGTGAGAAGGCACCACCGGTGTCGAATGTCGGTATCATCGGCTGGATGAAGAACAACCTGTTCTCCAGCCCGATGAATATTATCCTGTCACTGCTTGCAATATTTGCGACCTATATGGTGCTTGCAGCCCTGTTGCCGTGGGTTTTCGGCGGCGTGTGGAATGCAAGCTCGCTTAATGAATGTCGTGCGATATTGCTCGAAATTCATGGTGAACCTACCCATCGCGCCTGTTGGGGCGTGATCCATGAACGGTTCTGGCAGCTGATGTACGGCTTCTATCCCAGCGATCTGTATTGGCGTCCCAATCTGGCGCTGGTCTGGCTGTTTGCCGCGATTGCACCAGTATTGTTCAATGGCTTGCCAAAGAAAATGCTGCTGCTCTCGGTGGCCTTCCCGTTTGTTGCGCCTTGGCTGATTTGGGGCGGATCCTTCTGGGTGCCGGTTATGGCATCCATGGGCTTCGTTGTTGGCTTTCTGGTGCATCGCTTCGCCTCCAAAATGATCAACCCCTTGGTGGGGATCATCGTGGGTGTTCTAGCGGCACTTTTGTGGTGGTTGCTACTAAGCAGCACGATGGCTGATTTGTTTGCCAGCATTGTGTCTTTGTCGATTACAGAAGTCGGTAGCCGTCAAATTGGTGGCTTCATGCTGGCGATTTTGCTCGGGATTACAGGCATTGCCCTGTCGTTCCCGATCGGTATCGTTCTGGCGCTTGGACGGCTTTCCAATCTGGTGATCGTCAAGGCGCTGTGTGTGGGCTTTATCGAGTTCATTCGTGGCGTACCGCTGATCACCTTGTTGTTCGTGGCATCGGTGTTGTTGAATTACTTCCTGCCAAAGGGAACCCAGTTTGACATCATCCTGCGCGTGATGATCATGATCACCTTCTTTGCCGCGGCCTATATGGCCGAGGTGATCCGGGGTGGTCTGGCCGCTTTGCCTAAAGGCCAGTACGAGGCAGCCGATGCGTTGGGCCTTGATTATTGGAAGGCACAGCGTCTGATCATCCTGCCGCAAGCGTTGAAAATCTCGATACCGGGCATTGTGTCCAACTTTATCGGGTTGTTCAAAGATACCACGCTGGTTTCGATCATCGCTTTGTCCGACCCAATCGGTTGGGTGAAACTGATCCAAGGCAACGCCGAATGGAATGGTGTGATCTGGGAGTTGTATGGCTTTGTTGCCTTCGTCTTCTTCCTGTTCTGCTTCTCCATGTCCCGCTATTCCATGTATCTGGAGCGTAAGCTTCAGACTGGTCATTAACTTAAAGGAGTGACGTAAATGTCTGATTCCGCAACAGCTCGCAAACAGATGTCCGTATCGGACGAAGTGGCGATTGAAATAACTGGAATGAACAAATGGTATGGTGCCTTTCACGTTTTGAAAGACATCAACATGGTGGTGCGCCGTGGTGAACGTATCGTGGTTTGTGGCCCGTCAGGGTCGGGCAAATCCACGTTGATCCGCTGCGTTAACCGTCTTGAGGTGCATCAGGAAGGCACCATCATTGTGGACGGGACTGAATTGTCTTCAGACCTGAAAAACATTGACAAGATCCGGTCTGAGGTTGGCATGTGCTTTCAGCACTTCAACCTGTTTCCGCATCTGACGGTTCTGGAAAACCTGACACTGGCGCCGATCTGGGTTCGTAAAACACCCCAGAAAGAAGCCCAGGAAACGGCGATGCATTTTCTGGAAAAAGTGAAGATCCCCGAGCAGGCCGATAAATATCCCGGTCAGCTGTCTGGTGGTCAACAACAGCGGGTGGCGATTGCGCGGTCTTTGTGCATGAAACCACGCATCATGCTGTTTGACGAACCAACATCGGCGCTGGACCCAGAGATGATCAAAGAGGTTCTGGA
>JAFLKA010000022.1 GCA_022712735.1 Marinosulfonomonas sp.
TCGGGCGCTCGCCTCGCGGCAAGCTGGTCGAGTGTGGCGGGATCTGGAAGAAGCAGAACAAAGAAACAGGGGCTGACTACTTCACCCTGACCGTTCGCGATTTCAGCTTCAACGCTAACCTTGGCAAAGCCGCAAACCAAAAGGATGCCTCGCTACAGGCCATCATTCCCTGGGGTCCGAAGGATGCCGCATAAATGAAAACTTGGTCGGCCCTTCGGGGTCGGCCAGATGCCGATCCGACTTCACTGTTGGGTCGGCACTAAGGAACAAAAAATAGAATCTCTACCCGTCATTTTCCCAAAAGAGAACCCATTCGCCTGCCTCGTCCTTGACGATAAAGTGCGCGCGACTTTAAAAGGTAACATCCCTAGTTCGCGACCTGAAAGGAAGAATTTTCTGAGAAATACAGTGGCTGTCAGAATACACCCTCTTCTTTTGACAGCCGTGCATAAACGATAAATCATAATTATAGTAATGGCTTAAGGGTATATGTCACCCCAACGACCATATGGAATGTTCTGCGCGAAGTGGGCTAACCTCTGGTGCGGCAGTAGGTCTAATACTAGATGTTGTGTGTGATACAAAGTGGTGTAGTTTTTTGCTTAAAAAGAAAACTTGTTGCCCGACTCGACAATCCCCTGTAAATGACACTTAATTATAGAAAATCGCACTAAAAGCGATATTAGCGGTGGGCAGGCAATGAAAATCTTAGACGCACGCGATAATCAGGCAGAACAGCCATTCGATGAAATAATCCTCCAGCAGGGAGAACTAATTTCTGACCGGCTCAATATGTTGCGTATGGAGCAGTACCCTCCAAACGCACAGAAAACCTTAAGGCAGTTTAGTCTTGCCGAAGTCGCCTATTTCTTGGGTGTTACGCAATCAAACATCAAAAAACTTCATCTTGAAGGGAAGGGCCCTGAACCAACGACATCTTCGTCTGGTAGAAGGAGCTATACCGCCGAGCAAATGCTTGAACTTAGAGACTATCTCGACAAAAATGGAAGATCTGGTAAAAACCCATACGTGCCAATCCGGCAAGATGGAGAGGAGCTGCATGTCATTTCGATCGTCAACTTTAAGGGCGGTAGCGGCAAAACCACCACAGCTGCGCATCTGGCACAACACCTCGCTTTACGTGGGCATCGTGTGTTGGCAATTGACCTCGACCCGCAGGCGTCCCTAACAGCGTTGCATGGTATCCAGCCGGAGCTTGATGAGGTTCCCTCATTGTATGAAACGTTGCGCTACGATGATGAGCGCAAACCAATCACAGACGTAATACGTTCCACTAATTTTCCGAACTTGGACATCGTACCGGCAAGTTTAGATCTTCAGGAATACGAATATGATACGCCCGTTGCGCTAACCAGTCGAGACCCTCGGCAGGGGCGCGCTTTCTTCACGCGCATTTCCGAAGCTTTAAAGGACGTCGATGATAGGTACGATATTGTTGTCATCGATTGCCCTCCCCAGCTTGGATATCTCACGCTAACAGCGTTGACCGCCTCAACCTCTGTTTTGATTACAGTGCATCCGCAAATGCTGGATGTGATGTCAATGAGCCAATTCTTATTGATGCTGGGTGGCATCATGAAAACCATCAGAGACGCGGGAGCCAAGATGAACCTCAAGTGGTTCAGGTATCTTGTTACAAGGTTTGAGCCTACTGACGGCCCGCAAAAACAAATGGTTGGTTTTATGCAGGCTATGTTCCCGAATCAAATCCTTCAGTCTCACATGGTTAAGTCCACAGCCATTTCCGACGCAGGTATTACCAAGCAAACACTGTATGAAGTCGAGCGCGCGCAGTTTGTTCGAGCGACGTATGATCGTGCGATGAACTCTTTGAATGCTGTGAATGATGAGCTCACAACATTAATTCATGAATCCTGGGGGCGCAAATGAGTGTGGTTTTTGACAGCCGTGCAGATTTGGTGGTTTCCGTCAAAGAAACATTAGATCACTCAATTTGGAGGTTGGATAATGGCACGTAAAGATTTGCTTAAAAGCGTGATGGAGCCAGCCCCAGACAATGAATCTGCCGCTGCGCGAACGAACTATGCAATGCGCGGCGCATCTAAATCTATGAAGGTTTCGCTCGATAGTCTCGCAGAGGATGCCCGCCGTATGCTGGATGGAGAGACCATTGTTGAGATCGCACCAGATTTGATTGACAGCTCATTTGTTAGTGACCGTCTTGGGCAAGACGACGAAGCCTTCCAGGAGCTTAAGGCTTCGATACAATCAGGCAGTCAAGATACCCCAGTATTGCTTCGCCCGCATCCAAAAGACAGCGGCCGGTTTATGATTGTTTTTGGGCATAGAAGAGTGCGTGTGGCTTCAGAACTGAAGAGAAATGTCAAAGCCGTCGTTAAATCAATGGACGACGTTTCCCATATATTGGCTCAGGGCCAAGAGAATACAGCACGCGCAGATTTGTCCTTCATTGAGAAAGCAATGTTTGCAAAAAACCTAGCTGACATGAAGCAGCCCAAGGATGTCATCAAGTCTGCATTGACCATAGACGGGACGCTTTTGTCACGAATGCTGTCTGTTGCAACAAGCATTCCAAGTGACATCATCGATGCAATAGGGCCCGCAAAACAGGTCGGCCGAGATCGTTGGGAAGATTTCAAGAAGTTTTTGAGTGTTCCTGAGAATTCAAAACTTGCGCATCAGCTCGTAAAGGGTGCTGCCTTTTCAGCACTCGCCAGCGATGCGCGTTTTGAATTTTTGCATAGCAAAATTTCAGAAAAAGGTAAAATTGCTCGGAAGACAACGAAGCGGGCGGCGAGCCCCAAACGTACTTGGATAGCGAACGGCGGGCGCATCAAAGGGGTTGTCGGCAAATCAGGTAAAGCCTTCAACATCTCGCTAACATCAAATGACGCCTCGGATTTTGGAGCATATCTCTCTGAGAACCTTGATGGCATCTACCAGTCTTTTCTCTCAACAAAACAGGAGAAATCCGAGTGATTTAACGGCAAAAGAAAAGCCCCCAAACCATGCGGCCTGAGAGCTCATCTAATTACTTTGCACTTCTTAGATACCTCTCCCGCGAATCGCTGTCAACGAGCAACACCGATTAGGTGA
>JAFLKA010000453.1 GCA_022712735.1 Marinosulfonomonas sp.
GCAAAAGAAAAGCACCCAAACCATGCGGCCTGAGAGCTGATCTAACTATGTTTTGCAACACTTAGATACCTCTCCCGCGAATCGCTGTCAACGAGCAACACCGATTAGGTGAACGGTCTTCTTTTGCCTCCACATAAAACACGGAGGCTAGAAGCAGAAATGAAACATACAGGTTGGCGCAAGCCGACACCGGGTCTTGGCATAGCTGAACAGCATGCGCGAGCCGGTGAACAGTTAAGTATACCCAAAAACAAAGCACTGTTGGCAATCAAACGCGTGGCAGCACATCTAGGCTTGAAGCCCAGTGACATGATGTTGCTCGATACATTCGGGGCATTCACCAAGCCACAGGACTGGGAGCAGAGCAGGCGGCCGATCGTCTGGGCCTCTAACGCCTATCTGATGGAGCAGACCGGGTTTTCCCTCTCGGCGCTTAGACGACATGCACGACGCCTCGTAGACGCTGGCCTGATTGCCTTCAGGGACAGCTCGAACGGTAAACGCTGGGGCCACAGGGACGATCAGGGCTATATCATCGAGGCATACGGTTATGATCTGTCGCCTTTGGCGGCGCGTGCGGAAGAATTCCAGCACTTGTTCGCCCAGATTCAGGACGATCGGCAGTTCTGCCAGCGCACCAAACGGCAAATCACCATCACCCGGCGCATTATCCGCGCCAAGGTTGATCAGGCGCTTGAGACCGCGCTGCACGGCCCCTGGAGAGAGCTGTCAGCCACCTTTGAGGTATTGCTAGGCAAGCTTCCCCGCGCCAACGCCACACCAGAGAGATTGCTTGATATGCTAGAATGGCTTTCAGAGCTTAAGGACAGTGTTGAACAAGCCTTCCAAGCCGCCTTTAAGCACGACGATGAGGTTGTGGAAAACACCCCTCAAACTAACGAACAAGTATCCAATGAAACACAATATATGACACCCAAGGGCATCAATAATGACACTCATATACTAGATACAAAACAACTTAATCCTGTATCTAGTAATGCCTTAGACGAAAGAAAAGCGGCGCGGGCAGCGCAAGAAACGCCAGCACCTGATCCGGTGGAGAGCAAAGAGATAAGCTGGAGCACGTTTGGCAAAAGAGGGCAGGGGTCAGAGATCGATATCGCCACCGTGATGCAATCTTGCCCAAGCTTTGCCGAAATTGCCCGGGATCTGGGTGGATACGTGAATAATTGGGAGCAATTGCACCGCCTTGCAGGCCAAATTAGGCCGATGGTTGGGATTTCCGAGGATGCCTGGGGCGTTGCACAACAACGATTGGGCCCACAAATGGCAGCAGCGGCTCTCGCACTGATCTTTGACAAGTATAGCGCAGGTGAAGTTGCCTCCCCGGGCGGATATCTACGCGGTATGGTCGAAAAAGCCGGGGCAGGGGAGCTGCATCTGGATCGAAGCTTCTATGGGCGGCTCAATGAAGTGAGGGCGGCATGATGGATGAAATGTTAGGATGTCTGCGCAATTCTGTTCCCGCACTTGAATTCTTAGCCACAATGGTATATATCAATGATACCTACTAATGGAAAGTGATCGCAATGCCCTCGACAGCAAAAATATTCATGACTGGCCGTTCCCAAGCGGTTCGTTTGCCCAAAGAGTTTCGCTTCGAAGGTGAGCAGGTCCGGATTCGTCGGGAAGGAAATGCCGTTGTGCTGGAACCCCTGTCTGCAGATTGGGCATGGCTTGATGCAATCGAAAGACCAGTGGATGCAGATTTTCTGGAAGGTGTATCGGATCGGCCAACAGAACATCAGGATCGCCCAGATTTGGATTTTTTCAAGTGAGGTTCTTGCTTGATACCAATGCGATCATTGGAGTGTTGAAGGGGAACGAGGGGCTAATTGCCAAACTCAAACAATACCAGCCTGCCGATTTTGGCATGTCGTCGATTGTTTCTCACGAGCTTGCTTTCGGAGCTTACAACAGCCAGCGCGTTGATCAGAATTTGCAGATTGTTGAAGCGCTGCAGTTTGATGTTCTGGAGTTTTCAAAATCAGATGCTCATGCAGCTGGGAAAATACGTGCGGCCCTCAAAAAGCAGGGCACCCCGATTGGGCCCTATGACGTGCTGATCGCCGGTCAAGCCGTTGCCCGATCTCTCATCTTGGTGACCAACAATATGAAAGAATTTAAGCGTGTTCAGGGTTTGAGCGTTGAAGACTGGCTCTCCTAGCCAATACCCTTCTGAATACCTACATCCACATCGCGTGGGGATACCTGCGCGATATGGTGATTTTGAATGATGGGAGATGAAGTTTATGGATGACAAATTGCCTGTTTCTGGTGACCAAAATGAGTCCGAGCGCTCCAAAGTGATATCTGAGCTTCAAAAGGCAATTGATGAGGGGCTAAGCAGTGGCCCGACAACGCCTCTAAATCCAAAACTGTTCAAATGCAAAATGCGCGAGGCCCATAATTGACTGTGGTGCTACTGAGTGGTACCAACGGGGTGATAGGAGATTTCTAATGAGCGTTAAATCATCGATTTCACTAACCGACCCGCTTGATGCCTTTGCGCGTTCGTTGGTGTCAAAGGGGCAATATTCCAGCGTGAGTGCTGTCATACAGCAAAGCTTGGAGCTGTTACGTCAAAAGACGGAGAGTGATGACTTGGAAAATGCTGCTTTGCGCAAGCTTTTGACCAGCCGTCAAAAAGGGTCCTTTGTAAGTTCTGCAGAAATGGATACACGCTTGGACACTATGGTCGAGCGAAAGAAGCGCCAATATCGTGTGGAACGTTGAATTTAGTGAAGACGCTGAGCATGATTTTGAGCTGATTTTTGATCACCTCGTTGAGTCATACATGGGCTTTGGTGAGGATATCGAAGATGCGTTTGAGCATGCCGTAGAGCGCTTGCGTGGTATTCGTTCATCAACGCACAAGCTTGGGCTTGCGCCTCAACAAGGGACATTAAGGGATGACATTGCATTCGGGATACGGTTTGTCCGCTTAGAAAAAACAGTGTTTTGGTTTGATTTAGATGAGCAACGACAGGCGGTTCGTGTTCTTGCGGTGTTTTTTGGTGCTCAGGATCATATCAGGCATATGCTGACCCGGGCTCTTGCAGCTTCATCCAAGTAAACCTTCCGCCTTACGGAAGATATGCAAGGTTTAAGCTTGGAACCTCCTACAACCCCGCTGCCTTGGTCAGATTCACCCTAAACCTATCACGATTGCGCTGATACCTGCGGGTCATTTCGGGCGAAGCGTGGCCGAGTTGTTTCT
This sequence comes from Marinosulfonomonas sp., assembly GCA_022712735.1. Next base: position 3,242 of record JAFLKA010000453.1, read on the forward strand.
GGATATAGCGCTCGTCGACGTTTGCTGAAGTGGCGAGGCCCGCGCGCAGGGAATGACCGGAAAACAACCTCAGGCGT
>JAFLKA010000459.1 GCA_022712735.1 Marinosulfonomonas sp.
TGTGCCAGATCGTGGTCATAGCCAGTCCTTTCGTTTGCTGCCAACCGCGTCGGCAATGTTGGCGTGGCCATCATTGGCCAGCAATTCACCGAGGCCTTTGGTGATTTTAGTGACCAGCGACAGCCCTTGATAGACCATCGCCGAGTAAAGTTGCACGGCGCACGCTCCGGCGCAGATTTTAGCGTAGGCCTGTTCAGCCGAGCCTATGCCGCCAACGCCGATCAGCGGGATTTTGCCATCGGTGAGCGCACTGAGTTGGGCGAGGATGCGGGTGGATGCCTCGAACAGGGGCGCACCGGAGAGACCGCCGGTTTCATTGCGGTGCGGGCTGGTTAGCCCGTCGCGGGACAGTGTGGTGTTGGTGGCGATGATCGCGTCGATGCCGGTGTCGGCGGCAACCTCGGCGATTTCGGCCAGTTCCTGTTCATTAAGGTCAGGCGCGATTTTCAGGAACACGGGGATCGGACGGGCAAGGTTGGCGCGGGTGTCCATCACGCCGTTCAATAGAGCGGTGAGCGCCTCTTTGCCTTGCAGGTCGCGCAGTTTTTCAGTGTTGGGCGAGGACACGTTGACGGTGGCGAAATCCAGATGCGGGGCGCAATGGGCCAGCACGGTGGCGAAATCGGCGGCGCGGTCTTCGCTGTCTTTGTTGGCACCGAGGTTCAGGCCGATGATTGCGTCCGTTGGGCGTTTGGCGAGGCGGGCACCGATGGCCTCCATGCCGTCGTTGTTAAACCCGAAACGGTTGATCACGGCGGCATCCTCAGTCAGGCGAAACAGGCGCGGTTTGGGGTTGCCGGGTTGCGGGCGCGGAGTGGCTGCGCCGACCTCGATAAAGCCGAAACCGGCGCGGGAAAGCGGTGCGAGTGCGGTTGCGTTTTTGTCAAATCCGGCGGCGAGGCCAACGGGGTTTGGCAAGTGCAACCCCGCGATTGTGGTTTGCAGGCGCGGGGTAGTGACGGGGCCGGGCAGGGGGACAAGCCCGCTGGCAAGCGCCTTGAGCGACAAAGCGTGGGCACGTTCCGGGTCCAGCCTGTGCAGGGCTTTGATGCCAAGGCGTTCAATCAGGTTCATTTCACACCTTCGGGAATTATATATTTATCGTCGCGCACCAGCACGGGTTCGGACCATAGCACCTTGTTCATGCGCAGTTTGCGGTTATAGAGCATCGGGGTCGGGTCATCGCGATACGCGCCTTCCCACTCAAGATCGTCACCCATCACATCTGCATCAAGGGCGACAAGTTGTAGGCCAAGATGGTAGGCATCTTCCAGCTTGCCCATGCGCAATATCTGTGTCGCGGTTTCCAGACGGATATAGCCATTATGGCAATCCTGCGGGTTGCCACCCGTTTCACCATTCAACTGCATATGGCCCCAAACGCGCGACTGGAGGGTTTTGTAAATCTGCATGGATCAGATCATTTCGTCGGGGAACGTGAAGGTGCCGTTGACGCATGGTAGGGGTTTGGCCCAGAGCACCTCGGAACGCTGCAAAGACCGAAAAAGATGCGGGAACAGATCACCACCGCGTGACGCCTCCCATTTCAGGGTGTCGCCCATCTGATCGGTCTCGAACGCAATCAACATCAAACCATCAACGCCGGCAAAATATTTGGCGGCGGTGACGCCCGCCTGTTTGGCGGTCGAGAAATGGATAAAGCCATCGGCCAGATCAATCGGAGCACCAAGGGTTTCGCCTTTGGTATCCAGTTCGACCCACTCGGGCCCGAGGAATATTTTGTAAATCTGCATGGAGGTGACATGCCTTGCCCACGCAAAATCGTCAAGGCTTTGACTCTTGCCAGATACATCGCCACGATAGCCTATGAACAAAACAACCCAACAGGGGGATTCCCGATGCTTACACGTATGATTTTGAGAACAACTGCAGCTGCTGCCGCCCTTACATTTGGCGCTGGCATGGCCATGGCGGAATATACGCTGACCATTTTGCACACCAATGATTTCCATTCACGGTTCGAGCCGATCAGCAAATACGATTCGGGCTGTTCCGCCGAGGATAACACCGAGGGCAAATGTTTTGGCGGCTCGGCACGTCTGATCACGGCTGTGGCCGAGGCGCGCGCCCGCTCTAACAACTCGATCCTTGTGTCGGGGGGCGACCAGTTTCAGGGCTCGCTGTTTTACACCTACTACAAGGGTAAAGTCGCTGCCGAGATGATGAACAAGATGGGCTATGACGCGATGACCGTGGGCAACCACGAGTTTGACGATGGCCCAGAAGTGTTGCGCGGCTTTATGGATGCGCTGAATTTCCCTGTGCTGATGTCAAACGCGGATTATTCCGGCGAGGAAATGCTGGCGGGCAAGCTGGCCAAATCGGTGGTGATCGAGCGGGGCGGCGAGAAGTTGGGCCTGATCGGTTTGACGCCACAGGATACAGATGAGCTGGCCAGCCCCGGCCCGAACGTGATTTTCACCGATCCGGTTGGCGCGGTTCAGGCCGAGGTGGACAAGCTGACCGCCGAGGGTGTGAACAAGATTATCGTACTGTCGCATTCCGGCTATGTGGTGGACCAAAAGGTCGCCGCCGAAACCACCGGTGTGGATGTGATCGTTGGTGGGCATTCCAACACGTATCTGTCGAACACATCTGATCGTGCCAAGGGGCCATACCCGACAATGGTTGGCAGCACGGCGATTGTTCAGGCCTATGCCTATGGCAAGTTTCTGGGCGAACTGAACGTCACCTTTGATGACGACGGTAACATCACCGAAGCAGTAGGCGAGCCGATTGTAATGAGCGGTGAAGTGGCCGAGGATGGCAACACCAAAGCGCGGATTGCTGAACTGGCTATTCCGCTGGAAGAAATCCGCCAGCTTGTGGTGGCCGACGCATCAGCACCGATTGATGGCAACCGCGACAACTGCCGTACCAAGGAATGCGAGATGGGCAATCTGGTGGCGGACGCGATGCTGGATCGGGTCAAGGATCAGGGCGTCACTATTTCGATCGCCAACTCGGGTGGTATCCGCTCGTCGATTGATGCGGGCGACGTGACCATGGGCGAAGTGCTGGGTGTGCTGCCATTCCAGAACACCCTGTCGACCTTTGAAATTTCCGGCGCGGGCGTAATTGCGGCGCTTGAAAACGGTGTAAGCCAGGTGGAAGAGGTCAAAGGCCGCTTCCCGCAGGTTGCCGGTATCAAGTTCACTTGGGACGCGAGTGTTGCGCCCAATGAGGGCCGGATCGTTGAAGTGATGGTTGCCGATGGCGATGGCTGGGTGGCGATTGACCCTGCGAAAATCTACGGTGTTGTGACCAACAACTATGTGCGCGGTGGTGGCGATGGCTATAAAATGTTCGCAACCGACGGCATGAACGCCTATGACTTTGGCCCTGATCTGGCCGATGTGGTGGCGGAATATATGGCGGCCAAGGGCGGCTATACGGCCTATATGGACGGGCGCATTACGCAAAAGTAATATTGCTGATAAATGAAAGGAAAAGGCGCACCTTCTGGGGCGCCTTTTTCAGTATGCCTTCGGCGAAGGTATTTTAAGAAAAGAAGAAGGGGGGGCGGCATGTGTGGGCGGTTTGCGATGTTGATGCTGCTGGACGAGCTGGCGCGGATGTTTGCGGCATTGCCTGCCAACGATTTACCCTTTTCGCCGAACTACAACATTTGTCCGACCGATAATATGTCCGTTGTGGTGAGTGACGCGGGGCGGCGGCTGATTTCGATGCGGTGGGGGTTTGTGCCGCACTGGTATAAAACGGTGAATGACGGGCCGTTGTTGATCAATGCGCGGGCGGAAACGTTGGCTGAAAAACCGGCCTTTGGCGAGGCATGCCGGCAGCGCCGGTGTTTAATTCCTGCGACAGGGTTTTATGAATGGAGCAAGACAAACGATGGCGCGCGTCTGCCGTGGTATATCCAGCGCACAGATGGGCAACCTGTGGTGTTTGCGGGGATATGGCAGCGCTGGGACACAGGGGACAAAGGGGATGCGCCGTTAACCACATGTGCGATTGTCACCACGGATGCCAGTGGACCGATGTCGGGGATACATCACCGGATGCCTGTGATTTTGACGCCCGACAACTGGGCGCTGTGGTTGGGTGAAGAAGGCAAGGGGGCGGCGACATTGATGCACCCAGCCCCGAATGATGCGTTACAGTTTCATCGGGTTGGCATGCAGGTGAATTCCAACCGTGCGACAGGACCGGAGCTGATTGAACCAATCAAGATTTGATGTTTTTGCCATGAAACACCATGCCAAGCAGCCCGCCAAGCAGGCACGCCAATCCAACTGCCGGTAGATACATCAGGAAGGCGTCCATGCGCCCGATGTCGTTTAGCGCCACCAATCCGAACCAGTCGCCAAGCTGTTGATGGGCCACCAGCACAAACACCGTGGTGATCGGAATCCACAGCACCACAGAAGAAGGCCATTTGATCAAAAACCCGACGAATATGTTCAGCCCGATGATCATGCCAAAGGATTTTATCACGTTGACCGTTGAATCCAGTGTTTTCTGGGCGAGGTGTTCGGCACCGCCCTGCAGATAGGTGATGGCAAGGGCAATCAGAACCAGCAACAGGATCAGGATAGAATAGGTTACAACGGCGCGTTTTTTGGTCATCTCTCAAGCCTTTTTATGTGGTCTGACTGGGTGATAACTACGCCGAAACACGGGTGTGGATCAAGGCAGGCTTTGACGGGATGATGCGCCGTTACGGTTGCGGCATTTGGCCGACTGGAATGCTGGTGTGAAATCGCTAGAAACGCAAGTTGCCGGACATGGCCCGCCACCAGAAACCCCTTAAAGCCAGAGAATTATCCTATGATCGAGTTACACCAGTTTCGCCCCGTTTTGGGCCTGCCCAATGCTTCGCCGTTTTGCATGAAGACCGAAGCCTATCTGCTCTATCGCGACATCCCCTACCGGTTTGTGCCCTCAAGCCCGCGCAAATCGCCCTCGAAACTGGTGCCGTTTATTGTGGACGGGGCCAAAACCGTGACCGACACCGAAGCGATCATGGACCATTTCGAGGCGGGGCAAGCGCATCCGCTGGACGCCGGTCTGACACTGCGCCAACATGCCGTGGCGCAGATGATCCGCCAACTGGTGGAGCAGGATCTGTTCTGGCAGATCACCTATATGCGGTGGGGCGACCCAGCCGGATGGGTGCTGTTTGGCCCGATCCTGAAGGCGCATATCCCGCGTGCCATGCGCGGACCCGCCGTTTACATGATCCGCCGTCATCTGCTGACCCAGATGCGCCGTCGGGGATTGCGCCCTGATGACACCGCCGCCGCCTATGCCAAGGGCAAGATTATGCTGGATACATTGGCCGATTTTCTGGACGATAACGCGTTTAGCTTTGGTGATGCGGTGGGGCGGCTGGATATGACGCTATATGCGTTCATTGCCAATATCATCGATCAGGACCATCAAAACCCGTTGCAGGATCACGCCCGCAGCCTAGAAAACCTGACCGGATATTGTGACCGGATGAAACAGCTGACCTTTGCCAAAGGTGCAAATCAATCTGTCATTGAGCCAGACAGGATATAAAGCAGCGAGAAACACAGATACCCCAACAATCCCACCAGTGTTCCTTGACCATCTGGCGGCATTGAAATAGATGCACACTGGTTATGGCGGGTATGGTGAAATGGTATCATACGAGTTTTCCAAACTTAAGGCGCGGGTTCGATTCCCGCTACCCGCTCCAAAATCCCCGATACTTACCCTCCTGTGACCATCCACCACTTGTTGAAGGTGCCCCAAACCAGTAAAACGCAACCGTTAAGTACGAATAGGGATGGCGGAAATGGCGCGGAATGATACTCCTGAAATGGAAAATCGCGAGAAATCGAAGAAAGTCGGCGCATTGTCCGGCCTGATCCCGTTTCTGCGCCCCTACAAGCATATGGTCATCCTGTCTGCTCTGGCGCTGATGTTCACCGCAGCGATTTCGTTGATCCTGCCATTGGCCGTGCGCCGCGTTATTGACGGGTTTTCCGAGGATAACGCCGCCCTGCTGGATCAGTATTTTGGCGCGGCCTTGGGTATTGCGGCGGCTTTGGCCATTGGTACGGGCCTGCGGTATTATCTGGTGACGCGGCTGGGCGAACGGGTGGTTGCGGACATTCGCAAGGCGGTGTTTGAACGGGTGATCACCCTTAGCCCCGCGTTTTACGAGCGAATTATGACAGGTGAAATCCTGTCGCGGATTACCACGGATACCACGGTGATCCAGTCGGTGATCGGATCAAGCGTTTCGGTAGCCTTGCGCAATGTGTTGTTGTTGTTCGGCGGTATGGCGTTGATGCTGTTTACCAGTGCCAAACTGACCGGTTTGGTTCTGCTGATCGTGCCCGCGATCATCGTGCCGATCATCGTTCTGGGGCGACGCCTTCGTAAACTCAGCCGTGAAAATCAGGACTGGATTGCCGCCAGCTCTGGCTCGGCCTCCGAGGCGTTAAGCTCGGTTCAGACGGTGCAGGCATTCACCCAAGAGGCCGCCACCACGCATGCGTTTGATGAGGTGACCGAGAAGGCATTTACCGCCGCTCGCAAGCGTATCGGTACCCGCGCTGTGATGACAGTGATCGTGATTTTCCTTATATTTTCGGGGGTTGTCGGTGTTTTGTGGATCGGTGCGCGGGATGTGCAGACCGACGTTATGACTGCGGGACAGCTGGTGCAATTCCTGATCTATGCGATTTTGGTGGCTGGTGCTGTTGGTGCGCTGTCGGAAATATGGGGCGAATTGCAACGCGCGGCGGGCGCGACAGAACGTCTGGTCGAGCTGTTACAGACCGAGGATAGTGTGGTCGACCCTGCGCAGCCTTTGGGCCTTGCGGCAAGCCCCAAAGGGGCGGTCGAGTTTGACGACGTGACCTTTTTCTACCCTGCGCGTCCAAAACATGCGGCACTAAAGGGGGTGAGTGTATCGATCAAACCCGGGGAAACCGTGGCGCTGGTTGGCCCGTCAGGGGCTGGCAAATCCACTATTATCCAGTTGCTGTTGCGCTATTATGACCCACAAAAAGGCGGCATCAGCATTGATGGTGTGGACTTGCGTGAAATGGAGCGCGGCGCGTTCCGGCAAGCTATTTCTGTGGTGCCGCAAGATCCGGTGATCTTTGCCACTTCGGCAATGGAAAACATCCGGTTTGGCCGCCCCGGTGCGACAGACGCCGAGGTGGAAGAGGCGGCGCGTGCAGCGGCGGCGCATGAATTCCTGACGGCGCTGCCGGACGGATATGGCACGTATGTTGGCGAGCGTGGCGTGATGCTGTCTGGCGGGCAAAAGCAGCGCATCGCCATCGCGCGGGCGATTTTGCGTGACGCGCCGATCCTGCTGCTGGACGAGGCAACATCGGCGCTGGATGCCGAAAGTGAACGCGCGGTGCAACAAGCGGTCGAGGTGATGGCGGCGGACCGCACCACCCTGATTGTGGCGCACCGTTTGGCGACGGTGAAGAAAGCCGACCGCATTCTGGTGTTTGATGAAGGCCAGATTGTGTCTGAGGGCACGCATAAGGAACTGGTTGCCGAGGGCGGGATATATGCCCGCCTTGCCAAGCTGCAATTCACCGATGGTTTGGCTGCAGAATAAGTT
>JAFLKA010000406.1 GCA_022712735.1 Marinosulfonomonas sp.
CCATTATCAACTTGATTGTTGCATGTTCCCATATTTAGCTAAGTTTTAGTAAAATTGGATGAAACCGACCGGAGGATACAGGATGTTGTCACGCCAGACACGCGTTATTGCAAAGGTGAGATGCCGAAATACGGCCGATGGCTTTGGGGTGTTTTTCACCGGAATGGTTGCGCTGGCGGGGCTGGTTTTGATGGTTTCGGCGGTTTGGGCAGAAGAAAAGATCATCAAGGCGCATGGCATATCCACCTTTGGCGAGTTGAAATATGCGTCCGATTTCACCCATCTGGATTATGTGAACCCCGACGCGCCCAAAGGCGGTGAAATGTCGATGTCGTGGACAGGGTCTTTTGATTCAATGAACCCCTATTCGATCAAGGGGCGTTCCGGATTGTTGGCAAGCAGTGCGTTTGAATCGCTGCTGACCAGCACCGCTGATGAAATTGGTGCATCCTACGGGCTGTTGGCTGAAAGCATCGAATACCCTGAGGACAGGTCATGGGTGATTTTCAACATCCGCGAAATTGCAAGGTTTTCGGATGGATCGCCCGTGCTGGCCGAAGACATTCTATTTTCTTACGAGACCTTTTTGAATAAAGGGCTGAGCAGCTTTCGGGTGCAACTGGCCAAGATGGTTGAAAGCGCCGAGATACTATCGTCAAGGCAGGTGAAATTCGTGTTCAAAGAGGATTTCCCCAAGCGCGATATAATCGAGGCAGTTGGTGGATTGCCGATCTTCTCGAAAAAGGATTTCGACGCCACGGGGCGCGATTTCGAGGACAGTTTTATGGAGCCGATGGTGGGGTCCGGCGCCTATGTTCTGGACCGTGTGGATGTGGGGAAAACGCTGGTTTACCGGTTTAACCCCGACTATTGGGGCGCGGATTTGCCGATCACTAGAGGCACCAATAATTTCGAGACTATTCGCATTGAATATTACGGTGATTCAACGGCGGCGTTCGAGGGGTTCAAGGGCGGCACCTTTACCTTCCGCAATGAAAATTCATCCAAAATATGGGCGACGGGTTATGATTTTCCGGCGGTTAAAAAGGGTGAGATTGTGACTGCCCTGCTGGAACACGGCAATAAAACCACGGGGCAGGCGTTTATTTTCAACCTGCGGCGTGAAAAGTTTCAGGATGCGCGTGTGCGCGAAGCGATTGGGCTGATGTTCAATTTTGAATGGTCGAACAAGACGCTGTTTTATGGGCTGTATGACCGGATCAATTCGTTCTGGGGCAACAGTTATCTGGAAGCTGTGGGGGTGCCGAGCGCGGCCGAACTGGCCATTCTGGAGCCGCTGGCCGATATCCTGCCTGCGGGTGTTCTGGATAGCGAGCCTGTGACGCCGATGGTGTCGTCAGAACGTCAACTGGACCGCAAAGCGCTGCGTCGCGCATCGGCGCTGCTGGACGAGGCGGGCTGGCCTGTGGGCAATGACGGGATGCGGCGCAATGCCAGAGGCCAGACATTGCGGGTGGAATTTTTGAACGACAGCCAGAGTTTCGATCGGCTGATCAACCCGTTCGTTGAAAACCTGAAGAAACTGGGGGTGGATGCAAAGCACACCCGTATCGACAACGCCCAAATGCAGCTGCGCGAGCGTCCACCGCAATATGACTTTGATATTGTAACCGGCCATCTTTCGACCGATTACATCCCAGGCACTGGCTTGCACCAATATTTCGGCGCGGAAAGTGCGGACAATTCGGCGTTTAACAAAATGGGTTTGAAAAGCGAAGCGGTGGACAAGCTGATTGATGTGGTGCTGGCTGCCGAAACGCAAGACGATTTGACCGTGGCCGTCAAAGCGCTGGACCGTGTGCTGCGGGCCGAAAAATTCTGGATACCGCAATGGGCCAAGAACGCGCATACGGTGGCCTACTACGATATGTCCGAGCATCCGGACCCTTTGCCACCATATTCGTTGGGCAATCTGGATTTCTGGTGGTATAACGCTGAAAAAGCCGCAAGCCTGAAGGCCAGCGGCGCGTTAAAATAATATAGGGCAGAGCAAACCCAATGGGCGCATATATCCTTAGGCGATTGTTGCTGATTATTCCGACGCTGATCGGGATAATGATCATCAATTTCGCGCTGATCCAGTTTGTCCCCGGTGGGCCGATCGAGCAGATTTTGGCCAATCTGGAGGGCGAGGGCGACGCGTTTGAAACCATTGCCGGTGGTGGTGATGCCGGTGGTGGCGAAAGCATCGGCGGCGATGACCGCTATCAGGGTGCACGGGGCTTGCCGCCGGAATTCATCAAGGAGTTGGAGATACAGTTCGGGTTTGATAAGCCACCGCTGGAGCGGTTCCTGAACATGATGTGGGATTATCTGCGCTTTGATTTTGGCGAAAGCTATTTCCGCAGTGTCGGGGTGATTGATCTGATTATCGAAAAGATGCCGGTGTCGATTACGCTGGGTCTGTGGAGCACCTTGATCGCCTATATGATCTCGATCCCGCTGGGCATTCGCAAGGCGGTAAAGGACGGCAGCCGCTTTGATACATGGACCTCGGGCGCGATTATCATCGCCTATGCGATCCCCGGATTTTTGTTTGCGATCCTGCTGCTGGTGCTGTTTGCGGGTGGGTCATACTGGAAGGTTTTCCCGCTGCGCGGCCTGACGTCGAACAATTTTGACGACCTGACGATGATCGGCAAGGTGCTGGATTATCTGTGGCACATCACCCTGCCGGTGCTGGCCTCGACCATCGCGTCGTTTGCCACGCTGACATTGCTGACCAAAAACTCGTTTCTGGATGAAATCAAAAAGCAGTATGTGGTCACCGCCAAGGCCAAGGGGTTGTCCGAGCGCAGCGTGCTTTACGGCCATGTTTTCCGCAATGCGATGCTGATCGTGATCGCCAGCTTTCCGGCGCTGTTTGTCGGGGTGTTCTTTGGTGGATCGTTGATTATCGAAACCCTGTTCTCGCTGGATGGATTGGGCCGATTGGGGTTCGAGGCGGTGGTGGTGCGCGATTATCCGGTGATGTTCGGCACGCTCTATGCCTTTGGATTGCTGGGGCTGCTGGTCGGCATTCTGTCGGATATGATGTATGTTTTCATCGACCCGCGCATTGATTTCGAGGGGCGGGGAAGCTGATGGCGCTGACGTCCCTGAACCAGCGACGCTGGCGCAATTTCCGGCGCAATGGCCGCGCCTTTTGGTCGCTGATCCTGTTCAGCGTGCTGTTTGGCCTGTCGCTGTTTGCCGAATTTATCGCTAATGACAAACCGATCGTGGTGAATTATCGCGGCGCATATTACATGCCGATTTTCAATTTCTACCCTGAAACGGAATTTGGCGGTGATTTTAAGACCGAAGCGATCTACCGCGATATCGAGGTGAAATGCCTGATCAAAAGCGGCGGGTTACAGACTTGTTTTGATGACCCCGAGGGGGTGATCGAGGATGCCGCCGATGGGGATGTGGAGGGCGAGGCGGTTGCCGCGGGCTGGATGATCTGGCCGATCATCCCCTATTCGTTCCAGACCATTGTCGACATCCCCGGCACAGCGCCATCCGCGCCTGACGCCCACAACTGGCTGGGCACCGATGATACAAAGCGCGACGTGGCCGCAAGGGTGATTTACGGCTTTAGGCTGTCGGTGTTTTTCACCCTGCTGGTATCATCCATCGGGTCGGTGGTTGGCATTATTGCTGGGGCGGCGCAGGGGTATTTCGGCGGCTGGGTTGATCTGGTGTTTCAGCGGTTGCTGGAAATATGGGGCTCGACCCCGTCGATCTATGTGATCATCATCTTGTTTTCCATTCTTGGGCGCGGGTTCTGGTTGCTGGTGTTTATCACCGTGCTGTTCGGCTGGACCGCGTTGGTCGGTGTGGTGCGGGCCGAGTTTCTGCGGGCGCGCAATTTCGAATATGTGCGGGCGGCCAAGGCGCTGGGCGTGTCGGATCGCGTGATCATGTTCCGCCATATGCTGCCAAACGCGATGGTGGCCACATTGACGTTTTTGCCGTTCATCATCACTGGCGCAATCGGCACGCTGGCGATGCTCGACTTTCTGGGCTTTGGCCTGCCGTCGTCATTGCCGTCACTGGGTGAATTGACCTTGCAAGCCAAGCAAAACCTACAGGCGCCTTGGTTGGCGTTCACCGCGTTCTTTACCTTTGCAATCCTGCTGTCGCTGCTGGTTTTCATCTTCGAGGGTGTGCGCGATGCGTTTGACCCCAGAAAGACCTTTGAATGAGTGATATTCTGGAGATCAAAGACCTGTCGGTGACGTTCCGCCAAGACGGCAAGGAAACCCGTGCGGTCAGGCATATTTCGTTGCGGGTCGGGCGCGGGGAAACCGTGGCGATTGTTGGCGAGTCAGGGTCGGGCAAATCTGTAACGGCCCTGTCCACCGTCGCGCTGTTGCCGGAAAGCGCCGAAATAACCGGCAGCATCACCTATGAAGGGGCGCAGATGATCGGTGCGTCCGAGGCCGAGTTGCGACGGGTGCGCGGCAACGACATCAGTTTCATTTTTCAGGAACCGATGACCAGCCTGAACCCGCTACACACCTTGGAAAAACAACTGGCCGAGAGCCTGTCGTTGCATCAGGGGCTGCGGGGCGAGGTGGCGCAGGAGCGCATTCTGGAGCTGCTGGCCAAGGTTGGCATTCATGACGCCGAAACGCGGCTCGGGTCTTATCCGCATCAATTGTCCGGCGGGCAACGCCAGCGGGTGATGATCGCAATGGCGCTGGCCAACAGGCCGGATTTGTTGATCGCGGATGAACCCACCACGGCGCTGGATGTGACCATTCAGGCGCAGATACTGGAGCTGCTGGCCGATCTGAAAAAAACCGAGCAAATGAGTCTGCTGTTCATCACCCATGATCTGGGGATCGTGCGCAAAATCGCCGACCGCGTTTATGTGATGAAAGGCGGCGAGATTGTCGAGGAAGGGGCGACGGCCGAGATATTTGATAATCCGCAGCATGAATATACCAAGATTTTGCTGAATGCGGAAACTGTGGGGCGGCCTGATCCGGTGCCGGACGGTGCCGAAGAAGTGGTGCGCACGGACGCGCTGCGTATCTGGTTCCCGATTTATAAGGGACTGCTGCGGCGCACGGTTGGCTATGTCAAAGCGGTGAACGCGGCGACGATTTCGGTGCGCCAAGGCGAGACATTGGGCATCGTTGGCGAGTCAGGGTCGGGTAAAACCACGATGGCGCTGGCGATCATGCGGCTGATCCCGTCCGAGGGGCCGATTGTGTTTATGGGCCAAGCGGTGGATGGCTGGAAACCGCGCCAGATGCGCCCGTTGCGCCGCGACATGCAGATCGTGTTTCAAGACCCTTACGGATCACTTTCGCCGAGGATGTCGATTGAACAGATCATCAGTGAGGGGTTGAGCGTGCATGGGCTGGAGCCTGGCCGCGATGAGCGCGAGATGGTGGCCGAGATCATGGTCGAGGTCGGTATGGACCCCGCCCTGATGGACCGCTACCCGCATGAATTTTCCGGCGGGCAACGCAAGCGGATCGCCCTTGCGCGGGCGATGATCCTGCGGCCAAAACTGCTGGTGCTGGACGAACCGACATCGGCGCTGGATATGACGGTGCAGGTGCAGATCGTCGATCTGTTGCGCGAATTGCAGCGCAAACACGGGCTGGCCTATCTGTTCATTTCGCACGATTTGCGGGTGGTGCGGGCGATGGCGCACAAGGTGATGGTGATGAAACAGGGCGACGTGGTGGAAATGGGCGATGGCGATAAAATATTTGATGCGCCCGAGACCGATTACACCAAGGCGCTGATGGCGGCGGCGTTTGATTTGAAGGTTCGGGGTGGGGCTCAATGACGGCTTTGAGCCCTAATCGGCTTGATTCGAGACCCATAATACTTAATGATTGAGCAGATTTATGACGATTTTCTAGAAGGCGCTTTTTGAACATTGCGCCCTTAATTTTAGATAGAATGTGGATATAAAATGGATAACGAAAAAACCGT
>JAFLKA010000183.1 GCA_022712735.1 Marinosulfonomonas sp.
GTATCCCCGCTCGATGTGGTCACAGTGGTCGTCGTTTCGGCCTCTTTGAACAAAGGCAGGTTTGCCCCCATCGCAAAGCCACCGTCAAAGGTAATGCCGAATATCGGATCTTCGCCATCGCGGAAATATTCGGCCACCACATTGGGGCCAGATGCATCATCCGACAGACGTGCGCCGGTAAAGCGGTCGATCTTGATGAAATGGCCACCCGGAGGGACCGCAAATTTACCGCCGCCATATTTGCGGGTGGCGTGTTTCATAAACTGGTTGAATACAGGTGCACACATCGAACCACCAAAGGCGCCGCGCCCCAACGGGCGCGGGGTATCAAACCCCATGTAACAGCCCGCAACGATGTTCGAGGTAAAGCCGGTGAACCACACATCCTTGGCGTCATTCGTCGTACCGGTTTTACCAGCCACCGGAACACCCAGATTGACCCGGCCTCTGGCCGTGCCGCGCTCGACCACGCCCTGCATCATTGAGCGGATTTGATAGCCGGTAATCGCATCGATCACCCGCTCGCGGTTGGAGATAATCGCAGGGGCCTGACCTGCGGGCAATGACGCCAGCTGGCAATCATCACACACCCGCTGATCACGTCGGTAAATGGTGTTGCCGTAACGGTCCTGCACGCGGTCAACCAGCGTCGGCTCGATCCGCTCGCCGCCATTGGCGATCATCGCATAGGCGGTCACAACCCTCATCAAAGTGGTTTCCTGCGCCCCCAGCGCGCCTGACAAAAATGGATCCATTCGGTCATACAGCCCGAATCTATCTCCATAAGACGCAACCACATCCATGCCAATTTCACTGGCCAGACGCACGGTCATAACATTTCGTGATTGCTCGATACCGGTGCGCAACGGGGTTGGTCCGTAAAACCTGTGCGATGCGTTCATAGGTCGCCAAACACCCGAACCCGAGGCAAATTCAATCGGCGCATCGACGATAATCGTCGCGGGCGTATAGCCACTGTCCAGCGCTGCCGCAAAAACGAACGGTTTGAAGTTCGAGCCGGGCTGGCGCATCGCCTGGGTTGCGCGGTTAAACACCGAATGTTGATAGGAAAACCCGCCCTGCATGGCGATAATACGGCCCGAATGCACGTCCATCGCCATGAACCCGCCCTGAATTTCGGGGATCTGGCGCAGGGTCCAGCGGATGAAACTGCCATCCGCGTCTGTCAGCATCGCGCGGATATGTACCACGTCGCCGACTTCCAGCAGCTTGCCTTTCGGCCCCAGCTTGCCGTTTTCCAGCCGCTTGCGGGCCCAACCCATATCCTTGGCGGGCACCCAGTGGCCGTCGTCATCCTCATTAACCGTTTCAATGCCGACGCGGGCACCGTTATTGGTCACTTCCAGCACCACCGCCGGATGCCACTGGCTCTCTAGAAACACATCACGGGCAATGCGCAAATCGGCCAATGCCGCGCGCCATGTTGCCTCATCCACCAATGCTTCAGGTGGCAATACCTGCCCTGTGCCGCGCCAAACACCCTTACTGCGGTCATATTTCTCCAATCCGCTGCGCATCGCGTTGGCGGCCTCGATCTGCAATTCAGGATCGATTGTCGCGCGGATACTTAACCCGCCCGAGAAAAACTCGGCCTCGCCGAAATCCTTGGTCAACTGGCGGCGGATTTCGTCGGTGAAATAATCCCGCGGTGGCAGGGCCTTTTTGAAACTGTCAAAGTCGCCGTTTTGCACCGTTAATAGCGGCGCTTCACGGGCGGTTTCATAAGTATCCTTGGTCAGATAGCCGTTTTCAAACATTTCCTTTAGCACAAAATTCCGCCGCCCGATGGCGCGATCATGCTGGCGCACGGGGTGATAGCGCGACGGCGCTTTGGGCAAAACCGCCAGATACGCCACTTCTTCGGGCTTCAACTGGTCCAGCGTTTTGTTGAAATAGGTTTGCGCCGCCGCAGCGACGCCAAAACTGTTTTGCCCCAGAAAAATCTCGTTCAGATACAGCTCAAGGATTTTGTCTTTGCTCAGGGTTTGTTCCAGACGCGAGGCAAGGATCAATTCCTTGACCTTCCTTTCGGCAGACCTGTCCGAACTTAGCAAAAAGTTTTTCATCACCTGCTGGGTGATGGTCGAGGCCCCGCGCAAACGTCCGCCCCGCGCCGCATCAATCCCCGCTTTGATGATGCCCAGAACGTCATAGCCCTTGTGGTTGTAGAAATTCTTGTCTTCGGCCGAAATGAACGCCTGCTTTACCAAATCAGGCACATCCTCGATCGGGGCAAACAGGCGGCGTTCCTTGGCGAATTCGTCAATGATCTGTCCTTCGCCCGAATAAATCCGGCTAATGGTTGGCGGGGTGTATTGCGCCAGCGACTCGTGGCTGGGCAAATCACGGCTATACATCCAGAAAATCGCGCCCAGCGTCAGTGCCCCCATAAAGGCGGCAATGGTCAGCCAGCTAAATATCGCGCCGAAAAAGGATAGGACGGTTCGGATCAATTGCGCTCTCCAGCCTAGTGGTTCCAACAGTATATAGGGGCGCTGCCCCCAAGGGTCAAAACGTGATCCGCATTAATCAGCGCAATCACGCCAGTTTCTTCACTAAATCCACGTCATTGTCGCAAAAGTTGTGCCTCGGCGGCATCTGAAATCGCCCAAGCCGTCAATGCCGCCCGAATCCCGTCCGCCGCCAAGGAGCGCCAAACTGGCGACGACAGGTTTTCCAGATCATCGGCGCTGGATAAAAAGCCAAGCTCGATCAGCACGGACGGGATGTCTGGCGCTTTCAGCACAGAAAACCCCGCCTCCTGACGCGGACGCTTGTGCATCTTGCCCACCGCATCGCGGATACCAATCACCAGTTGGTCCGCTAACTTATCGGCCCTAGGGGCGGTTTCCAGTCGTGCCAAATCCATCAGAACGCCGGCGATCACATCGTCCTGACCGGACAGATCAACCCCCGCCAGCAAATCGCTGCGCTCGTGACGCTCGGCCAGCTTTGCCGATGCCTCGTCCGAGGCGGTTTCCGACAGGGTGTATACCGTTGCCCCCGCCGCATGTCCTACACTTAACGCGTCGGCATGCAGCGATATGAACACATCCACCCCCGCCGCCCGCGCAATGCTGACACGGGTTTCTAGCGGCACGAAAATATCCTCGCTGCGGGTCATCACCACTGTGAATCCGCCCGTGCGCGTCAAAACCTCTTTTAGTTCACGCGCAAAGGTCAGCATCAGTTGCGCTTCACTTTCCCCGCCGGTTTCAGCCCCCGGATCAATGCCTCCATGCCCCGGATCAAGCACAACCACCAGCGGCCCCTCGCCCGTGCGCCGCACCATAGGGACAGGCACATCTGCTATTCTCGGCTCGCCCCACATCGCGCTGGCGGGGGCGCCGGATGCGGCTGAAAACGCAACCTCTGCCGATGGGATCAGGCGCAATTGCACCGTGGCTTCGCCCTCGGACGGGTCCGTTATCATGCCCGCAGTCTGCACCGCCATCGGCCCTTTCAGGTCAACCACCATGCGCGACCAACCCGGGCGATACAGCCCAAACCGAACCCCGCTTGCGTTGTTCTGGCCTTCCAGCAATGCCGCAGGTGAAATTCCGCCCCAGTTCACCTCGCGAAAATCCACGACCAAACGCATAGGATCGTCCAGTGTGAACACCCGATAAGGCACCGCTTGCGACAAATGCAGATCAATCGACAGCCCGCAACACCCCTGATCCCGAATGAACGAGCGGGTCGCATCCAGTCGCGTCAGTGCCGACAGCTCTTGTGCCTGACCCGCGCCCCCACACAAAGCAAGGATCATCATCAGAAATACCCGTATCATATTGCCCATCTTCAAAGTGCCCGTTTTCCCAAGACTATAACGCGCCCCTCTCACTTCGGAAACAACCTTCCCCATCTTTATTCCTTGGACTTGGGCCGTTCCTGCATAAACGCCTGCAACCGTGCCAACCCTTCAACGATATCCTCTGTCGCCCGCGCATAGGAAAACCGCAACGTACCCACCCCGCGAACAGGATCAAAATCCAGCCCCGGCGTCACCGCAACCCCTGCCTGCGCAAGGATCTCGGCCGCAAAGGCGCGG
>JAFLKA010000173.1 GCA_022712735.1 Marinosulfonomonas sp.
TTAACGACTCTCCGCGTTGCCATCGATCCCACATCTCTGACTTCTGCTTATCTGTATAAAATGTACGTTGCCGATACTTCATGACTTACACTCCATCTCTTCCTAAAGACTAAAGTGTTGCGTCGACCCGTTGAAACCACCCCCAATAACGGTCATTTCCCAAATTTTCTGAATACCTATCTAACCAAACGGACATTTGGCAGGGTAAAATACAGCCCGTTATGGCCGCGAAACAATCATATGGAATTCATATGGTTTTCATATGCAATTCATATAGCACTATTTGTCCAGCCGCACCCATCAGTTTGCCTGTTTCAGGCGCGATGGTAGCCACACCATTACTCTTCCAGTTCCGCATCCCAATACAGGAAATCGATCCAGCTTTCGTGCAGCAGATTGGGCGGGAACCGGCGCCCGATGTTGCGCAACTGCTCGGCCTCGGGTTGGCGCGGCGGTTTTGACAATTGCAGCCCCGAGTGGCGCAGGCTTTGCGAGCCTTTGCGCAGGTTGCAAGGCGAACACGCCGCCACCACATTTGCCCAACTGGTGATCCCGCCCGCCGCGCGCGGCACCACATGGTCAAAGGTCAGATCGCCCTTGGCTCCGCAATACTGGCAGCTAAACCCGTCGCGCAAGAACAGATTGAACCTTGTGAATGCCACCTTTCTCTGCGGCGCAACATAGTCGCGCAACACCACAACTGATGGAATACGGATTTCGGTTGTCGGGCTGTGTACCACCTGATCATATTCGGCTAAAATATCGACACGATCCAGATAGGCCGCCTTGATCGCCTCTTGCCAGGTCCACAGTGATAACGGGTAATAGGACAGCGGCCGGTAATCCGCGTTCAGCACCAGCGCAGGGTTGTGGCGCAGCGCACTTGGCTCTCTGACAAATTCAGTTCTGAAGTCGCCTGACATATTCCTATAGCCCCCCAACTCATGGCGACTATATATCCTGTGTCGAACCTGACAACCCCCACAATATATAGGTTATTCAATCTCCAGCTTGTCGCGCATAAATGCCGCTGCCACGCTCAGGCCGTCGGGCGCAATTCCGTGCGCTGTACCCTCCATCACATGGGCAAACACCTCGAACCCGGCTTCGGTCAGGGCATTCCCCGCTTCGGGCAGGCTGGCGTATGGCACCACATCATCCTGATCGCCGTGCACCAGCAATACGGGCGGCTTGGACACTGCCTCGTCTGCCAGCACATCGGGCGACATCAAGCGACCGGAAAATCCGACCACCCCTGCCACAGCATCGCCGCGGCGCGGGGCCACATGCAAGGCCATCATCGTGCCTTGGGAAAATCCGAACAGGATGGTTTTATCCGCAGCGATGCCCTCGTCTGCCATGACCTTGTCCAGATAGGCGTTCAGATCATCCACCGCCGAATCCATGCCCTTGGCTGAATCCTCCTCGCTTGATCCATCGATCCACGGGATCGGAAACCACTGAAATCCCATCGGGCTTCCGGCGCAATCTTCTGGCGCGTCAGGAGCAACAAAAACAGTGTCAGGCATGTGCGACGCCAGCGGGTCCGCCAACCCGATCAAATCCTGCGCATTGGCACCATAGCCATGCAGGAACACCACCAATGACGTGGCTTTACCCGATGCGGCGTCACGCCTTACGCTGTTCAAAATCCGTGCCATTTATTCGATCCCCAGTTTTTCGCGCATAAATCCAGTGGCCACGCTCAACCCGTCACTGGCAATGCCGTGGGCCGCGTTTTCCATCACAAATGCGTAAACCTCGAACCCCAGTGTATCCAGCGCGAACTCGGCCTTGTTCAGCGCCTCATAGGGCACAACTTCGTCCTTGTCCCCGTGCAGCAACATCACCGGTGGTTTTGTGACGACCTCGTCGCGCAGCGCATCGGGCAACATCAGACTGCCGGAAAACCCGACCACCGCCGCCAAAGACGTCTCGCGGCGCGGCGCCACTTGCAGGGCCATCATCGTGCCTTGAGAAAACCCGAAAAGCACGGTTTTATCAGCGCTTACGCCTTCATCTTTCATGACTTGGTCCAGATAGGCATTCAGATCGGTGGCGGATTTCATCATGCCCGACACGGCATCTTCCTCGGTGCTGCTATCCACTTGCGGCACCGAAAACCATTGAAATCCAGCCGCATTGCCCGCGCATTTTTCGGGCGCATCGGGGGCCACGAACGCGGTATCCGGAAAATACGGGGCCATCGTATTTGCCAAACCCATCAGATCATCGCCATCCGCACCATAGCCATGCAGAAGCACAATCAATGAGGTGGCCTTGCCCGAGCCAGCCGCGCGGCGCATGTTTTTCAATTCCCGTGTCATGTTAACGTATGCCTTCCCGTTGTTTTGCCACGCGGTAATAGGCCCACAACAGCCGCGCCGCAACCGCCCTCCACGGGGCCCAGTCTGCGGCAATTTGGCGGAACTCGCGCTCGGATGGGCGGGCGGGCAGATCAAACAGCACCCGTGCCGCCTCTTGCAACGCCAGATCGCCGGGCGGAAATACATCTGCATGACCCAGCGAAAACATCGCGTATATTTCGGCGGTCCACGGGCCGATACCGGGCACCTTGACCAGCGTCGCAATCACCTCGTCACTCGGGGTGCCCCGCAACGCCTTATAGTCGATCCGCGCCTCGGCCAGCGCACGGGCATAGCGGATTTTCTGGCCACTCAGACCGCAAGCGCGAAGATCGTCGTCGCTGGCCCAGATGATCTTGCGCGGGCCTGTCAGCTTGGCATCTTTCATCCGCCCCCAGATCGCCGCCGCGGCTGCCACCGAAATCTGCTGGCTGACAATCGCGTCCAGCAACGCGGTGAACCCGTCCTTGCGCAGGCGCAGCGGCAAGGGGCCGGTCTGTTCCAGCGCAACTGCAAACCGTGCATCCATTT
>JAFLKA010000326.1 GCA_022712735.1 Marinosulfonomonas sp.
CGCCGACATCTCACCCGATCGTGATCTGGCAGAAAGATACAAACAGCCCGCATTGACATCCCCCACATTTGCACCCAACTCTGAATCCTAAACATAGCGAACAGAGCGAGACCAGTTAAATGTCCATTCCCCAATCCGGCGGCAGCGCCCCCATTGAAGACCACTCCGATCTGGCCCAGTATCTGGCCGACGGTTGCAAGCCAAAGGACGACTGGCGCATCGGCACCGAGCACGAAAAATTCGGCTATTGCAAAGACACCCACCAACCGTTGCCTTACGAGGGGCGCCATTCGATTAAATCGGTGCTTGAGGGGCTGCGGGACCAGTTCGGCTGGACCCCTGTTCTGGAGGCCGGTAACATTATCGGGCTGGAAAAGAACGGCGCGAATGTGAGCCTTGAGCCGGGCGGACAACTGGAGCTGTCCGGAGCACCGCTGTGTTCAATCCACGAAACCTGTGACGAGGTCAACATCCACCTACGCGAAGTGCAATCGGTGGCGGACGGTGCTGGCGTGCGGTTCATCGGGCTGGGGGCCGCCCCAATCTGGACCCACGAGGAAATGCCGGTGATGCCCAAAGGGCGTTACAAACTGATGACCGATTACATGGACAAGGTCGGCACTCACGGCAAGCAGATGATGTATCGCACCTGCACGGTTCAGGTGAACCTTGATTTCGGGTCCGAGGCCGACATGGTGCAAAAATTCCGCGTCGCGCTGGCCCTTCAACCCGTAGCCACCGCTCTGTTCGCCAATTCGCCGTTCTTTGAGGGCAAGGTGAATGGCCACAAAAGCTGGCGTTCACGCATCTGGCGCGATCTGGATGCCTCGCGCACCGGTATGTTGCCGTTTGTGTTTGAAGACGGCATGGGGTTTGAACGTTATGCCGAATACGCGCTGGATGTGCCGATGTATTTTGTCTACCGCGATGGTAAATACATCAACGCGCTTGGCCAATCCTTCCGTGATTTCCTGAAAGGTGAATTGCCTGCATTGCCCGGCGAAAAACCCAGAATGTCGGATTGGGCTGACCACCTGACCACCGCCTTTCCCGAGGCCCGCATCAAGCAATACATGGAAATGCGCGGGGCCGATGGTGGCCCTTGGCGGCGGTTGTGCGCGCTGCCTGCGTTCTGGACGGGGCTGATGTATGATCAGGGTGCGCTGGATGCCGCTTGGGATCTGGTCAAAGGCTGGGATGCAGAAACCCGCGAAGAATGGCGGGTGGCGGCATCGGTTGATGCGCTGCAAGCCGAAGTGGGTGGTGTGAAAATGCAGGATCTGGCCCGCGAGGTTCTGGCGATTTCGGAAGCAGGGTTGATGGCTCGCGCCAAACCGGGTGCCGGTGGCATGGTGCTGGACGAGCGCCATTTCTTGAACGCGCTGATTGACAGCATCGAGAGCGGCAAGGTGCCTGCGGACGAGTTGCTGGATAAATACCACGGCGAATGGGGCGGCGATTTAACCAGGATTTATGGCGAGTATAATTACTGAAGGCGACAGAATGAGCAAACCTGATTTCAGCATCCTGACCTCGAAAAATATCGTTGCCTTCCTTGGCGATATTTTCGAGCGACGCGGCGGCGAGGAATATCTGGGCGAGCCTGTTACAATGGCCGAGCATATGCTGCAAGGCGCGCATTTCGCGGCAAAAGCTGGCGAGCCTGACATGATCGTCGTTTCGGCCCTGCTGCATGACATCGGCCATTTCACCAGCGAATTCGGCACCTTTTCAATGGATGACACCAAGGACCGTCTGCACGAAGAGGCTGGTGCCGAAGTTCTGGAAGCCTATTTCCCCACGCTGGTCACCGATTGCGTGCGCTACCACGTTGCCGCCAAACGCTACCTTTGTGCAGTCAAACCTGAATATTACAAACGTCTGTCCGAGGCCTCGATCCATTCGTTAAACCTGCAAGGCGGGGCGATGGGCGATGCCGAGGTGGAGGCGTTCGAGCAGAACCCGAATCTGGCGGAAATCGTCAAGGTCCGGTATTACGACGAGGCAGGTAAGCGGGGCGATCTGGAAACAAAACCGTTTTCACATTACGCCCCGATGGTTCAGCGCATTGTTGATGCCCATTGCAGTCAGGATATATCATGAACGCCCCAGAATATATCTTTGAAGCCAAAGATAAGCCGTCCCTGCCGTGGCACAATGTGCCCCTGATCCGCGCCACCAATGACAGCGTAAAGGGTTATGGCTGCCTGGTTTCGGACCCTGACACCTTCGAGATCGAGATCACCCGCTGGCCCGCACAGGGGTGGCGTCCGGTTGACGAGGGCACGGGGGATGAAGGCGGCTGGGTCGAGGGTGTTTTTTCCTGCAACTGGAAAGGCGATGTGCTGTATGGCGAAAATGACGCCGTTAACGGCAACTATGTTCTAGGCTGGTCAACGGACCCGCAAACAGCGCTAACAGACCAGCAAACCGTCCCGCGTGATCAGGTGCTTTTATGGCATATGAATTATCATCCTGATGGCGGACAGATGTTTTATCCGATTGATAACAAACCGTTTATCGTTCCGTTAGCTATGCCTGGCGATGATTTTTCGCCTGATAAGGTCGTTGCGTTCTGGTGTGATGGGTCGGCTGGGTTATACATTCACGCAAACATCTGGCACGAAGGTATATTCCCTATCGAGGACAGTCAGCGGTTTATTGACCGGCAAGGCAAAGTCCACGCCCGCGTCAGCTGTGACATCGGTCAGGAATTCGGCGTTTACCTTGCCTGCCCGCTAAGTGCCG
>JAFLKA010000481.1 GCA_022712735.1 Marinosulfonomonas sp.
CGTTCGCATTTTTGCGCAACCTGTTCCGAACGCGCAGGCGGCGTTTCTGAAACAGAACTCTTTTGCTGTTTGCCATACCCTTGGTCCTTACTTCTTCTTACCTTCTTTGCGGAAGATATATTCATCTTTATACTTGATGCCCTTGCCCTTATAGGGCTCCGGTTTACGCCAAGCGCGAATTTCCGCAGCAAACTGACCAACACGCTGGCTATCAATGCCCTCGACGATGATGATCGTTTGCTTTGGAACAGTGAGCGTCACATCGGACGGCACCTCAATATTAACGTCATGCGACAGACCAAGCGTCAGCTTCAGGGTGTTGCCCTGTAGGGATGCCCGATACCCGATACCGTTCAGTTCCAGCTCTTTTTTGAAGCCTTCTGTCACGCCAGTCACCAGATTTGCGACCATTGTGCGGCTCATGCCCCACTGTTGGCGCGCACGTTTGGAAGACCCGCGTGGCTTAACCGAAACAATCTCGCCATCGATGGTGATTGTCACATCGTCCGTTGCTGTAAAGCTAAGCGTGCCTTTCGGCCCCTTAACTTCGATGGTCTGACCTGACAGGGATGCGCTAACACCACTTGGCAGATCGACCAGTTTTTTACCAATTCTCGACATATCGTTCCCCTAGAATACGGTGCAGAGCACTTCGCCGCCAATATTGGCATTGCGTGCAGAAGCATCCGACATCACGCCCTTGGACGTGGAGACAATCGAGACACCAAGGCCCTGACGGACTGTTGGGATCTCTTTAACGCCCATGTAAACGCGACGGCCGGGGGTCGAAACCCGCTTCAGTTCACGAATGACAGGGGTGCCATCGAAATATTTAAGGCTGATTTCAATCGCCGGATGGCCATCGGCCCCGGTGGTTGGCTCATAGCCACGAATGTAGCCTTCATCAGCCAGCACATCCAGCACCCGAGCGCGAAGCTTGGAGGCAGGTGTGATGACGGTGGACTTACCGCGCATCTGGGAATTCCGGATACGGGTGAGCATGTCGCCGATAGGATCGTTCATATCGTTCTCTCCCTTACCAGCTAGACTTGACCAAGCCGGGGATCAGGCCATTCGAGCCAAGTTCCCGCAGCGCGATCCGCGATATTTTGAACTTACGATAGTAAGCATGAGGACGACCCGTCAGCTGACAGCGGTTATGAAGCCGTGTTGCCGATGAATCACGTGGTAGTTTCGCCAATTTCAAAGTCGCCTTAAAGCGCTCTTCCATTGGTTTGCTTTCGTCTCTTACGATCTCTTTCAGCGCTGCCCGTTTAGCGGCATATTTTACCACCAACTTTTGGCGCTTCAGTTCACGTTCAACCATTGCTTTTTTAGCCATGTTCTAACTCCTACGCGCTCTGACTTACGAAAGGCATGTTAAGTGCTTTCAACAATGCCTCCCCTTCCGCATCAGTCTTTGCGGTGGTCGCGATTACGATGTCCATTCCCCAGATTTCATCAACTTTATCATAGTCAACTTCGGGGAAAACGATGTGCTCTTTCAGACCCATTGCATAGTTGCCACGGCCGTCAAACGATTTCGCGGAAACACCACGGAAATCTCGGACGCGAGGCAGTGCAACAGTGATCAGGCGGTCCAGAAATTCATACATCTGGTTGCCACGCAGCGTAACTTTGACACCCAGCGGCATATCTTCACGAACCCGAAAGGACGCAACAGATTTTTTCGCCTTGGTGATCACGACCTTCTGGCCGGCAATCGCCGTCAACTCAGCCTCGGCTGATTTGATTTTCTTGGTGTCTTTTACAGTTTCGCCGATGCCCATGTTCAGCACGATTTTATCGAGCCGCGGGATCATCATATCGTTTTTGTAAGAGAACTGTTCTTTCAACGCGGCACGAACGGTGTCTTTATACAGCACCTTCATGCGCGGGGTGTATTTTGCAGTGTCCAGCATTATACAGTCTCCCCTGTTGTTTTGGCGAAACGAACCTTTTTGCCGTCTTCCATACGGAAACCAACACGGGTTGCTTTGCCTTTGCTATCAATCAGCGCCAGATTTGACAGCTGGATCGGCATCGCTTGCGGGACGCGGCCCCCCTGTGCGTTCTGGGATTGCTTAACGTGGCGAATGGAAACATTCACACCGTCCACGATGGCTTTGCCGGTCGACGGGTTCACGGATGAAATTTCACCCTCTTTGCCTTTGTCCTTACCGGTCAGCACGACGATCTTGTCGCCCTTTTTCAACTTGGCTGCCATGTTACAGAACCTCCGGCGCGAGCGAGATGATCTTCATGAAGTTCTTCGCGCGCAACTCACGGCAGACTGGCCCAAAGATACGGGTGCCCAGCGGCTCGCTTGCGTTGTTGAGGATAACAGCCGCATTGGTGTCAAAGCGGATGGCTGTGCCGTCTTCACGACGGATTTCTTTGGCGGTGCGCACAACGACGGCCTTACGGACGTCGCCTTTTTTCACGCGACCACGCGGGATGGCTTCTTTGACCGAAACGACAATGATGTCGCCTACGGAAGCGTATCTACGCTTGGAACCACCCAGAACCTTGATGCACTGAACACGGCGAGCGCCGCTATTGTCAGCAACATCCAGATTGGTCTGCATCTGGATCATTTGATGTCTCCCGACCTTTGGGGGGCGTTATTGCCTATTCCCCAGGGTTTCGATTAACTGAAAACTGTTGGCTTATTCGGCCAACACTTCCCAGCGTTTCGTCTTTGAAATTGGCTTACATTCCTGAATGCGGACTTTGTCACCAACATTAAAAGCGTTCTTTTCATCGTGGGCCCGATATTTTTTGGACTTACGAATGGTTTTCTTCAAAACAGGGTGCGTAAAGCGACGTTCAACGGAAACCGTTACGGTTTGCTCGTTTTGGTTGCTGGTTACGGTGCCAGTAAGGATACGTTTGGGCATATTACTAGGCTCCTATTCTTCAGATGCTGCAGCTGCAGCTTTTTCATTGAGAATTGTTTTGACACGGGCCGCATCACGGCGGGCCGCGCGCATACGTGCAGTGGCTTCCACTTGGCCAGTGGCCTGTTGGAAGCGCAGGTTAAACGATTCTTTTTTCAGACTTGCCAGCTCTTCTTGCAGCTGGTCAGGCGTTTTATCGCGTAGTTCATTGGCGTTCATCGCCCATATCCTTTCAACATCACCAGAAGGCCCCCGTTTGGGTCACCCTGATTCTAGTGGAGATCATAGTGAAGTTGTCCCAGTAAACCGCTCTTGGTGATAAGGCAAGGATTGATTTGGGGGCGGCGCTAAATGCCCAGACCTGTCGCCCCACGACATAAGCGCGGCGAACGCATCCTTGGGTGATAGTTAAACTTTTAGCTTCAATTTTCATGACTATCTTAAACACACACAGGTGCGTCATGAAATACGAAGTCCGAACCAAATCATTAGCCCAAGCTGTCACTATGTCGGTGGGCCACCAAAAAGCTCCACTGAGCAAAAAATCATCAACCACTATCTACGCTGGTGAAGGTGGGAATTACAGCAGTTCAGATTTGGACGTGGATGTAGAGCGCGGGTTTTCATACACCATTTCATGGTCGGCACATAAAGATGCCGGTGAAGGTGCCAACTATGGAATTAATATCCGTTCATATGATGGGCACGGAAACCACAGAGAAGCCTTCGATAGCTCTGGCAGCGTTTCCTTCACGGCCAAAACGACTGGAACAATCAGCTTTTCTATTGGTGTCAGCTATAGCGCGGCTTCAATATTTGGCAACTACCCTGTAGATATTGACATCGACTAAATGCCTTATCCACTTAACTTACCATGGTAAATTATCCATCATCCAAAGCGGAAACCGTTTAATTTGCCCAAGCTCGTATAAGAACGATGTCAAAACAGGGTATTGCAGGTAATAGGCGCAATAAAATGTCACCCCCGCAAATCCCAATGCTAAGGGCCGATTTTTATCGGCCCTATAGGCCCACCAGAGAAAAATTAGACCTGGGCCAAAAAGCCATGTCCAGCTGCCGAATGTTGCAACTGCATTACCGATCCAGACTTTACCCAATATCGCACGCTGGAATGCGGCATTGAAAATGATTTCCTGATTCAGATGATACAGCACAAATCCTGCAACCTGCACCGTTAGAAGGCGGGGGATGTCTATCTTTGGAACTGTGCGTATGGAATTGGTCATTGGCCATGCATAATGCAGACTTCTGAATTTTTGGTTGAAAGATGCGAAAACCCCCGCCAGAAACTGACGGGGGTTTTATTATTTTACCGGTAGGCGGCCCGCAGGTTTTCTAGAAAACCCGCTATACCGCTCTGCGACAATCTACGATTGTCGCAGGCTACCAGTCTTCACGAACGATCGTGCGGGTTTTCACCGGCAGTTTCATCGCCGCCAGACGCAGCGCTTCACGCGCCACGGCATCGGTCACGCCGTCAATCTCGAACAACACGCGGCCAGGTTTAACCTTGGCTGCCCAGAAATCGACAGAACCTTTACCTTTACCCATCCGAACCTCGGTAGGTTTGGATGTGACAGGGGTGTCTGGGAAAATACGGATCCAGACACGGCCTTGGCGTTTCATGTGACGGGTCATTGCACGACGGGCTGCCTCGATCTGACGCGCAGTGATGCGTTCAGGTTCGATGGTTTTCAGACCGTATGTGCCAAAGTTCAGCGTCGTGCCGCCCTTGGCTTCGCCGCGAATACGGCCTTTGTGCATCTTGCGGAATTTAGTACGCTTTGGTTGTAGCATTTCTCATACCCTCCTTAGCGACGGCCGCCGGCACCACGAGGTGCAGGGCCTTGCTGGAGTTGCTCTAGCCTACGGTCACGCGCTTGTGGATCGTGTTCCATGATCTCGCCTTTGAAGATCCAGACCTTGATCCCGATGATGCCATAGGCAGTCATCGCTTCTGCGTGTGCGTAGTCGATATCGGCCCGCAATGTGTGGAGCGGAACACGCCCCTCACGGTACCATTCTGTGCGCGCAATCTCGGCACCGCCAAGACGACCAGCAACATTCACACGAATGCCAAGGGCACCCATACGCATGGTCGTTTGAACTGTGCGCTTCATTGCACGACGGAAGGAAACACGACGTTCCAGCTGTTGTGCGATGTTTTCAGCAACCAGTGCTGCGTCCATTTCAGGTTTGCGAACTTCTACGATGTTCAGGTGCAATTCGCTGTCGGTCATCGCGGCCAGTTTTTTACGCAGAGTTTCGATGTCTGCGCCTTTCTTGCCGATGATAACGCCAGGACGTGCGGTGTGAACTGTGACGCGGCATTTCTTGTGCGGACGTTCGATGATTACACGGCTGATACCAGCCTGCTTGCAATCGTCTTTGATGAACGCGCGCATTTTGATATCTTCCAGCAGAAGGTTACCGAAATCTTTGGATTCCGCATACCAGCGGCTGTCCCAGGTGCGGTTGATCTGCAGGCGCATACCAATTGGATTAATCTTTTGACCCATTACGATTGCTCCTCAACTTGACGAACTAAAATAGTCAGCTCGGAAAATGGCTTCATGATCTTGCCGAACCGGCCACGGGCACGTGGACGTCCGCGTTTAAGTGTCAGGTTTTTACCGACATAGGCCTCGGCAACGATCAATTCGTCAACATCCAGATTGTGGTTGTTTTCAGCGTTCGCAATTGCCGACTGAAGGCATTTCTTCACGTCAGCAGCGATCCGTTTTTTCGAAAATGTCAGGTCCGACAGGGCCTTGTCCACTTTCTTGCCTCGGATCAGTTGTGCGACCAGGTTCAATTTTTGCTGCGAGGTGCGAAGCATTTTGACCTTGGCCATTGCTTCGTTGTCTGCCACGCGGCGTGCATTTTTTTGCTTACTCATGGCTTATTTCCGCTTCGCTTTTTTATCGGCGGCATGACCATGGTATGTCCGAGTTGGCGCATATTCACCAAACTTCTGACCGATCATATCTTCCGATACGTTGACGGGGATGTGTTTACGGCCGTTATAAACGCCAAACGTCAGACCCACAAATTGGGGCAGGATCGTCGAGCGACGCGACCAGATTTTGATAACTTCTTTGCGACCAGATTCGCGCGATGCTTCGGCTTTCTTAAGCACATAAGAATCGACAAACGGGCCTTTCCATACAGAACATGCCATAGTCTAACGCCCCTTCTTCTTAGCGTGAC
>JAFLKA010000253.1 GCA_022712735.1 Marinosulfonomonas sp.
TACCCCGCATGTCGATATGGCGTTTGCCAGCATTGAACATATCATGCGTAACGTGAACGGCGGCCATATGCTGCGTTATATGCACGCCAATGGTGCTGCCCTGTTCTTCTTTGCGGTCTACATGCACATCTTCCGCGGCCTTTACTACGGGTCTTACAAGGCCCCGCGCGAGGTCACATGGATCATCGGTATGCTGATCTATCTGGCGATGATGGCCACCGCGTTCATGGGCTACGTGCTGCCTTGGGGGCAAATGTCCTTCTGGGGTGCGACCGTGATCACCGGCCTGTTTGGCGCGATCCCGTTCATCGGCGAAAGCATTCAGGCATGGCTATTGGGTGGACCAGCGGTGGATAACGCCACGCTGACCCGCTTCTTCTCGCTGCACTACCTGCTGCCGTTTGTGCTTGCAGCTCTTGTGGCGCTGCACATCTGGGCGTTCCACACCACCGGCAACTCCAACCCGACAGGCGTAGAAGTGCGCCGCGGATCAAAAGAAGAAGCCGAGAAAGACACACTGCCATTCTGGCCCTACTTCGTGATCAAGGATTTGTTCGCGCTGGCGGTAATTCTGGCAATCTTCTTTGCGGTCATCGGCTTTATGCCAAACTACTTGGGCCACCCCGATAACTACATCGAGGCAAACCCGCTTTCCACACCTGCGCACATTGTGCCGGAATGGTTCTTCTTGCCATTCTACGCCATCCTGCGGGCCTTCACGGCTGATGTGTGGGCGGTGCAATTTGTCAGCTGGATCACCTTCGGCATCGTTGACGCCAAATTCTTTGGCGTGGTGGCAATGTTCGGCTCGATTGCGGTGATGGCATTGGTGCCTTGGCTGGATACATCGTCGGTTCGCTCCGGTCGGTTCCGCCCGATGTTCAAAATGTGGTTCTTCCTGCTGGTTGTCGATTTCCTCGTTCTGATGTGGGTCGGTGCACGTGATACCGAATTCCCGCATGACTGGATCTCGCTGATCGCGTCGACATACTGGTTCGCTTACTTCCTGATCATCCTGCCGCTGCTGGGTGTGCTGGAAAAACCGAACAAGGCACCCGACACGATCGAAGACGACTTTAACGCCCATTATGGACACGCGTCTGACGCGTCGTCCAAGTGAGAAAGGATCAGAAAATGTCGATCAAAAAACTCGTAACGACAGCTCTGACGGCCCTGACATTGTCGGCCACAAGCGCTGTATCTGCTGGTGGTGGTGGCCACATCGATGATACGGACTTCTCCTTCGAGAGCCCGTTTGGCACCTATGACCAGGCACAGCTGCGTCGCGGCCTTCAGGTTTATACCGAGGTCTGCTCATCCTGCCACGGCATGCAATACGTGCCACTGCGCACATTGGGCGACGAGGGCGGACCACATATGTCCTCTGAGGCCGTGCGTGAATTCTCCACGCAATTCGAGGCCCCCGATACCGGCCCTGATGCGGAACTCGGCGACACCCGCGATGCGATCCCGACGGATCACTTCCCTATGTCGGCTGATCCAAACGCGCCTGACCTGTCCTTGATGGCCAAAGCGCGCGCAGGCTACCACGGCCCCTACGGCCTTGGGCTCAGCCAGTTGGTCAACGGCATGGGTGGACCCGAGTATATCCTCTCGATCCTCGCTGGCTACACCGGCGAAGAAAAAGAAGAGGCCGGCACAACCTACTATGAAAACACCACCTTCCCGGGTGGCTGGATTTCAATGCCTCCGCCGCTTTATGGCGAAGACGTGGATTACCCCGATGGTCACAGCAACTCGCTACACCACGAAGCCGAAGACGTATCAGCCTTCCTGATGTGGGCCGCTGAACCCAAAATGATGGCTCGCAAAAAAGCAGGCTTCATCGGGGTTCTGATGCTGACCCTTCTATCGGTTCTGCTCTATGCCACCAACAAACGCATCTGGGCGCCAGTCAAACAACGCGCCAAGGACGAGGCTGCAAACAGCTAAACCTCCTTAGCCTACAAACACAAAAGCCCCGCCCACCACAGCGGGGCTTTTCTTTTGTCTTCTTCTTTAGAGCATGTCCAATCCAACTGAATTTATGTATCCACTAGGCGCCCCGAGGCAGCGTTCGCTTATCGCGGGCGCGTTCGGGGTGCTTAGTGAATTCGATTTGATTGGACATGCTCAATAAATACCTCCGCCGGAGGCAAATCA
This sequence comes from Marinosulfonomonas sp., assembly GCA_022712735.1. The sequence continues at coordinate 2,164 of JAFLKA010000253.1, forward strand.
AATAATAAAGCGACCCGCAGGGTCTCCGCTTAGGAACTTCCCAGATAGGCCCGCAACGCCACTGGTGGGTCCGCAAATATCGCCCCTGTTTCCACCGGCGCATTCGCCACCCCGTCACTGACCAAAACCACAGATTGCACAATCCGTTTTGCATCCTCTGGATTGTGGCTCACCATCAATAATGTCGCCTTGGTCTCGGCGACAAGCTCCGCCACCAAATCCAGCATTTCATCGCGCAACGCAGGCCCCAGCGCCGCGAATGGCTCATCCAGCAGCAACAACGGTTTGGCCCGCAACAACATCCGTGCCAACACCACACGGCTGATCTGTCCGCCGGACAAAGTCGCCGGCTTTCGCGCCCCGTAACCACCCAGATCAACCCGCGCCAACGCCGACTCGACCTGTGCCTTTTGTGCCCCCGTCAGCCGCAAATCCGCCCGCAATCCCAGCCCGACATTCTGCGCCACCGTCAGGTGCGGGAACAGGTTGTTGTCCTGAAACAATATGCTGACCGGACGCGTGCCCGGGGACGTGCCTGCCATGTCATTTCCATCCCACAAAACGCGGCCGCGCGTCGGCTGTAAAAACCCTGCAATCATACTGAGCAATGTTGATTTCCCACCACCCGACGGCCCGATGACAGCCATCCGTGCACCATCCTGAACTGTAAAATCAGCCTTTAGCGAAAAATCACCCTGCACATATTCAACCCCTTCAAGTGTCAGCATTCACACGCCCTCCGCGATCAAAAATCCAGAATAATAACAGCGACATCCCCAGCAGCAATACCGCCGCCCCCGCCGCCTGATCCATACGATACGCCGACATCAGACGATACATCTGTAACGGCAATGTCGCGCTTTCGGGGTCGGAAAACAACGCGATCACACCCAAATCCCCCATCGAGAGCGCCGCCGCCAGCCCCGCCGAAAACCCCAGCGGGCGACGCAATCGCGGCAACAAAACCAGCCGCATCCGCACCCACCCATTCATCGATAGACTGTCGGCCAACTTCCCGTAGGACGCCTCGATATCCCGCACCGCAGGCACCAATGTGCGCAGCGCAAACGGCAGGCTCATCACCGCGTTCACCAACGCCGTAACCGGCAGCGCCAAACCCACCGGATCAACCACGCGGTAGAGCACAATAAACAGCCCCGCCCCGATCACCAAAGGTGATGCTGCCAACGCCAGATAACCGATGCTTTCCACCAGCACCGCGCCGCGTTTCAGGCGCACAACCAGCATGGCAATGCTCAGCGCCAAACCGACCCCGATCACCATCGACGCCAGCGCCACCACCAGCGATCGCCCCGCCGCCTGATAGACACTTGCGGGCAAGGTAAACAGGTTGGGCAAACCGTCGATTAATATCATCAAAAGCGGGGTGATCAAAAACAGGGTCATCACGGTTAGCAACGCACCATCCCACCAGACCTTTGGCGCATCCCAGCGTTCAACCGCACGATCCAGCCCCGCCCCCATTGTGGCCGGAACCGCGACCCACAGCATCACCATTGCCGCCACCGCACCCATGCTAAATTGCACCGCCGCCAACAGGGCCGCGCGACCCAGATCAAAATCAAACCGGAAGGCCTGATAGATCGCCAATTCGACCGTGGTCGCCTTTGGTCCGCCGCCCAGCGCCAAGACCACGGCAAAGCTGGTCAGACAGATCAAAAACACCACCATAAACGCACCCGGCAGCACTTCGCGCAGCATTCGGCGCTCAAGGATACGGCCAACATCACGGCTGCTGAATGAGAGCGATGCAGCAAGGCGAAACCTCTCGGACGGGATCGCCAGCCAGCCCTGCAAAATCAGCCGCGTTGCCAGCGGCAGGTTGAAAAACACATGCGCCAGAACCACGCCGTGCAACCCGTAGATATGCACCGGCGGTTGCCCAACCCAGCCCAGCATCGCACTGATGATCCCGCCACGTCCAAACACCGAAAGCAGGCCCATAACAGCTACAATCACCGGCAGAATAAAA
>JAFLKA010000023.1 GCA_022712735.1 Marinosulfonomonas sp.
GCCTGCGTGTTACCAGTGTTGTTGGACCAGTAGAAACCTTTTTCGATCATAACCGAAGTTTTCGGAGTGCGACCTTCAGCGTTTGGTTTCGCCATCATTTCAGCAGCAAGCTGGATTTTCGCGGCATCTACACCGGAAACTTCAGCTGCGGCTTCAAGCTTGAACTCGTCTTGTGCCATGAGCCATTTGGCCCAGTCGTCAAAACCGTCAGTCTGGAACATGCCCCAAGTGGTGCGCCACTGCCAAGGAGTGTTCCGTGTGCCCTGACCGAAGCCAGAGGAAGAACCCCACTTGTCGTTGACCCAGTTCTTGATCCATTCGGCATCTTGCCAGCCGTTTTCAACGATGATCCGCGCAATGGCGTTCACAACCAGCAAATCGGTGCCGGGTGTTACGTCGAGCCACAACCCGCCGTTTTGTAGGGCATAGGCAACGCCAGCCGTTTTACGCGGCACCATAAAGATGGCTTTTTGACCGTTCTGAATAGCCGGCATCATCCATTGTGTGAAAAGGATGGTTTTGGTTTCATAGGGGTCAGTCCCGCAAACCAGCAGAGTTTCGGCATCAGCCCAATCTTGATACGCAGGGCCAAAGTTATCGAAACCGGCATCACGGAAACCAGGGGTCGACGACACATCGGATGGCGTGTCGTGGAACGTAAAGTTGGCCGTGTTGATCGAGCGCAATGCATATTTGGAGATTGCGTATGTGTTCTCGATATACTGGTAGCTGTAGGTTTTAACACCATAGGCATTGTGACCGTGTTTTTTGATCACGTATTTCGCCATTTCAGCGGCAATATCGAGCGCAAAGTCCCAAGGCACTGGCTGAAGCATGCCGTAAACACGCATCATTGGTGATGTCAGACGATCGCGTGTCGGGGTTTCCGGATTGTAGCATTTCTGCGCAATACAGCCACCGCGAAGGGACGAGTCACCGTTGGTGTTCACAAACTCGGCGTCTTTGTCGGGAATGATCACAACGTGGTGTGGCTCGCCACCGTGCAGCACGATGTTGTGCTGGTTCGGTGCAACCCAAGGGCCAAGTGCCTGAACGGGGAAATCCTCGCCAAATGCGTTCTCGGCTGCGGCTGCACCGCCTTCTTTGCCGCCTTTAACAGGCCAGCGGTAGACTTTGTAGCCACAAGCAACGATGCAGTAATCACATGCTGTGGTGATCACGTCCGCATCTGCCGGGGGCAGAGGGACGTTCTCGTCTGGGATATAATATGGAGTTGACATGTTCTTCCTCTCCTAACCGTGCAGGTTTTCTTTGCGGCCATAAATCAGACCAAAGATTCCAGTGGCGTAGATATCGTCACCATCGAGTTCCAGCAGAACCTGCGGAAGGCTTTGATAGGCCTGTCCGGAAATCAGGATGCCGTGGCGCGTCAAGTCGTAGGTCGACAAGTGCAGCGGGCAGGCGCCCAATGATTTCGTATCTGGTTTGTAGCTGTCGTAGAGCGATCCACCCTGGTGGGTGCAGGCGTAGTTGTAGGCAACAACGTCTTGGCCATCGCCAATGCCGCCGCCGGCTTTTACGCCCATTTTGACGATCATCGAATCCGCGTGCTCGCCTTCATCGGGGTAGCTGAAATCAAGTGGTTTATCCAATTCCAGTTCCGACATTTTGGCGATCAGTTTGCGCGGGAATTCGGTCACCTGCGCAGGAACTTCCTGCGCGTGTGGTGTACCCGGATTCATCGTGATCATGATCGTTGTAGTGACACCCGAACTGATCAGGAAATTGCGCCGCGAAACCAGGCATTTATGCCCGACTTTCTTGGCTATCTCCTTGCGGGCCTTACCGGTTGGTTTTTTTAGGTCTTCTGACATTTCAATATCCTCTCCTGAAGCCTTACTCGGAAGCCAAAGCTTCGTAGGGTGGAAGTACTGGTGGCTCGACACGCAGCTCATCACCGCTAAATCCTTCAAGGAAAGCAACCAGTTGGTCGATTTCATCATCTGTCAGGCCCAAGGGCTTGAGCAGATCGGATTTTGTCGAGGACATAGTGCCATCGGTGAAATCATTTTCACCACCACCGGCGTTATAGAATTCGACCACTTCACGCAGATCCCAGAACGCACCATTGTGCATATAGGGGGCTGTATACATGGTGTAGCGCAGCGGAGCTGTGCGGAATTTACCCATGTGGTCTTTTTCCTTGGTGCGGAAATAGAGGCCCGGATCGTCCTTGAGAACACGGTACATTTCCTGAGTTACGCCTTTGGCTAAAATCTCGTAGCGGAATGTAACCTGTGCCAGACCGTCGTCTTCCCAACGCTCTGATGGTGGAACACCCAGATTGTAGTAGTTCTCGTCCGTGGTCAGCGCCCCGTTGTGGCACTGGATACAACCGGCTTTGCCGTTGAACAGATCCATACCCGCGACCTGTTCTTCGGTCAGGGCGGAAGTATCACCAGCCAGATATTTATCAACCGGTGTGTCCTTGACGATCAAGGTGCGCTCGAACGCGGCAATCGCAGCCCAAGCATCGCCAATCAGCGGATATTCAGTGCCGAACACCTCGTTGAACCGGCGGCGATATTCAGGAATGAACGCCATGCGTGTTTCCATCACATCGTTTTCACCGTTGCCCGCAACCGCACCCTTGGCAGCACTTGGTGCCTGCTTCTCGAGTGAACGCGCGGAACCAGCCCAGAACAACTGACCATAGTAGGCCGAGTTGATCACGGTTTGGGAATTGCGCCAGTGCACCGTGCCCGGATATCCGCGCGACAGGCTGTCGTTAAAGCCCCAGCCCTGATCAGGCTCATGGCAAGTGACACATGCGGTTGAAGCATCGCCACCAATACGCGGATCCCAGAACAGGATTTTACCCAGCTCAACCTTGGCATCTGACATCTGATTGTCCAATGGGATTGGCGGATCACCCAGTGGGGCCAGCGGTGGATATGCATCCTGTGCGGCTGCCATACCGGCAGTCATCGCAATCGCAGCGGCACCAGCCATCAGGAAAGTATTTTTAATCATTTTCATCTTACCTCTCCCTTTCTAGTTTTTCACGTCACGCCAGTTTTTGATGGCGACGTAATTGGTTGGAATTTTGTCTTCCCAGACATACTCTGGACCAGTGAGCGGATCACCGGAAAGAGCTTCAAGGAAAGCAACGAGATCAGCTTGCTCATCTGCCGACAGATCAAGCGGCTTGATGCGCTCGTCTTTGTTGGCATCTTCGCCACCGCCAGCGTTATAGAACGCCACAACATCAGCCAGCGTCGCGATCATGCCGTTGTGCATGTAGGGCGCTGTGTATGTCAGCTCGCGCAGAGTTGGCGTGTTAAACGAGCCAACATCGGAACGGTCAATCGGGTTGCGGATGATTTGCGCACCGACATCACGACGGATGTTCATGTAGTTTTCAACACCCATGAACTGGGCAAATGCGGCATAGGTCATATGGCGCATTGGGTCAGACCAGATTTCAGGGTTGTTCGGAACGCCCGTGTTATAGGCCGCATCATCGGTCAAACGTGGACCATCGTGGCAGGAAATACATCCGCCCTTGCCTTCAAACAATGCCAGACCGCGGGTTGCGGATTCTGACATGCTGCCAGTATCAAACGGTGCGTTTTTCGAAATCAGCGTTTTCAGATACTCCGGGATCGCCTTACGAACTGATCCGTTTGATGGCTCGCCATAACCGGCAGCTTCAAACATTTCCAGATAAACCGGATCTTGCTTGATGCGTTCCTGCATCATGCGCATATCCATGTTCATGGAGTAATCTTCGGTGATGCTTTCGCGGGTCACGTCATTCAGGTTGGTGCCTATGCGACCGTCATGAAACCAGTTGGCGGCAGTGGTTGTGTTCACCAATGTTGGCGTGTTGCGAAACCCTTTGGACCCTGGATAGGCCAGCGACAAAGCTATGTTTTCACCATAGCCAAACTCTGGCTGGTGGCAGCTGGCACATGAAATCGCCGCGTCACCCGACAGGCGCACATCGAAAAACAACCGCTTCCCGAGCGCCGCTTTGGCCTCGTTTATTTCTGGGCCTACGACCGGCCCCAACGCCGCGCCTTCAGCCATGACCGGACCCGCAAGCATTGTGGCGCACATCAGTGCCGCCCCAAACGTTGCCGTTCCGCTTTTGATGCGAGATATCTTCATTGATCTCCCCTTCTTATTTGGAAATTAAAATCCGACTCAAAGGAAAAATCCCCGAGCCAAATCGCCGTCTTGGACAGAACGTCGCAGGAC
>JAFLKA010000177.1 GCA_022712735.1 Marinosulfonomonas sp.
GCGTGAAATAATCTACGGCGCCCACGTCAGGAAATTCGAAATCAGCCGCAGACCCGCGCTCTGGCTTTTTTCCGGATGGAACTGCATGCCCAGCATGTTGTCGCGGCCAATGATGGCGGTGATATCACTGCCATAATCCACCTGCGCAATGCGGTCCGCAGGGTTGGCCACTTCAAACTTGTAACTGTGGACGAAATAGGCGTGATCACCGGTGCTTATGCCGTCCAGAACCGCGTGGTGGCGGTCCAGAACCAGGTCGTTCCAACCCATATGCGGCACCTTCAACGCCTTGTCTGTTGGCTCGATCTTCACAATCTCGCCGCCGATCCAGTCAAAGCCGCGCGTATCCTCGTATTCGCGTCCCCATGTGGCCATCATTTGCATGCCGACACAAATACCCAGAAACGGTCGCGCTTTGTCGATCACCATCTCGCGGGTGGCTTCAAACAGGCCAGAATGGTCAAACAACGCCGCCTTGCAGGCCGGAAATGCACCATCTCCGGGCAGCACAATCCGGTCCGCCCGCAGCACGTCGTCGGGGTTCGAGGTGACAATCACCTCACCTGCATTCGCCTCGCGTGCCATGCGCTGAAACGCCTTTTCAGCCGAATGCAGATTGCCGGACTCATAGTCGATCAGAACGGTTAGCATTTACAGCTTACCCTTAGTCGACGGAATGGCATCCGATTTACGTGGGTCGGTTTCCAGCGCAATGCGCAACGCCCGCGCAACCGCCTTGAAGGCTGCCTCGGCGATGTGGTGGCTGTTAAAGCCGTGGATCTGGTCGATGTGCAGGGTGATGCCGCCATGCGTCGCCAGCGCCTGAAAAAATTCGCGCACCAGTTCAGTATCGAACGTGCCGATTTTGGCCGTCGGTATTTCAACATTCCACACCAGATAGGGCCGCGCCGACAAATCCAGCGCACATCGCACTTGGGCGTCGTCCATCGGCAAATGGCATTCGCCATAGCGCCGGATACCCTTTTTATCACCCACAGCCGCAACCAGGGCCTGCCCCAGCGCAATACCCACATCCTCGACCGTGTGGTGGTCATCAATGTGCAGATCACCCTTGGCCCGCACGGTGATATCCACCAGCGAGTGACGCGACAGCTGGTCCAGCATATGGTCAAAAAACCCGACGCCAGTTCCATTGTCATAAATGCCGGTGCCATCAAGGTTCACTTTAACCGTGATGTCGGTCTCTGCCGTTTTCCGCGTGATCGTCGCTGTGCGCATGATCGCCTCCGCATGGTTGTTCGCGCCTTCTATAGGCGGGGTGGGGGCTGAATCCAAGCCATGCGCAATGCTTCTTGTGGCGAGTGCGGTTTTCGTGCCAAGTTTGGCCAAACCAGATAATCGGAGATCCCCATGTCCACCTGTGTATTCGTCCAGCTGCGCTGTCGCCCCGGCAAAACCTATAAAGTCGCGCAAGCGATCATCGCCCGTGAAATCCATTCCGAGCTGTATTCGACATCGGGTGATTATGATTTGATGATGAAGATGTATATTCCGTCCGGTCAGGACGTGGGCACATATATCAGCGACAACCTGCTGGACATCAAAGGTATCAAGCGCTCGCTAACCACACTGACATTTAAAGCGTTTTAACGGACTAGAGCAAATCCATTCTAATTGAATTCACCCGACACCCCGAACGCATTAACTTATGTTAACGCTGCCTCGGGTTGCCGGTTGAATATATGAACTTGAATAGACTGGATGCGCTCTAAACGACAAACGGCGCAGCCAGAAGGCTACGCCGTTTTGTGGTCCATTTGGAGCGGGCGAAGAGATTCGAACTCTCGACCCTAACCTTGGCAAGGTTATGCTCTACCCCTGAGCTACGCCCGCATACCAAATGGTCTGGCGATATATAGCGCTGGTTTGTCGGACCGCAAGGGTTAAATGGCGCTGATATGAAAAATATCCGGCTAGGGGCTGTCAGTGGTTTTCAATTGCAGCTTTGGCAGAATTTGCGAGAAATCGGGAATGGTTTGTGGCGGGGCCGGATTTTTTGGAAGATCACAAAATAGCATGGCATAGCCATGGACCAGCGACCAGATCATGATTTCGGTGCCCAGATGATCAGCTTCGCCATGCTCGAACGGCGCACAGGCCTCGCGCAGGATTTGATACGAAGCATTTGATTCGAGTTCCAGCTCGCCTTGTGTGACCTCGTCCAGTATTTTCCGATCCACATCATGGGGTTGAAACATGAATTTGAACACAGCCGTGTGTCGGCGTGAAAACGCGATATAGCCATCGCAAATTGCGGCAAGCTGGGCGTGGGGTGTGTCTGCAGCCTCGGCACCCGCTTTGCGCATGAAGTCGGAAAACAGGCGGTGCCCACGGGCGACAATTGCGGCCTTTAGGCCGGTTAACCCGTTGAAATGATGGGCCGGGGCGGCATGCGAAACACCGGCACGTTTGGCGCATTTGCGCAGGGTCAGGGCGTCTGGCCCGCCTTCTTCCATCAACTCCAGCCCCGCGATGATCAGGGCCTCGCGCAGATTGCCATGGTGGTGGGGTCGTTTTTGTTTGCTCATAACTCTTGAATAACAGCCATCTTGACACTGTCAAATTTATTCGGGTAGTGTCGCGCTAACTTGACAGCGTCAAGATAGGGAGCGTGACTGCTATGACCAAATCCAGAATACCAATCCTGATCCTGGCTGTGCTGAGCATCCTGGTGGCGCTCATAACCTACCGGTTTGTGTTCCTGAAGCTGACGCTATCGTTTCCCGATATGCTGGGGCATCTAGACCAACGACGGCTGGCCTTCGTGCTGCATATTTCCGCATCCCCGATAGCGCTGGCACTGGGGACGATGCAGTTTTTCCCGCGCTTAAGGGCGCGCAGACCAGCCTTGCATCGTTGGACGGGCCGCATTTATGCCAGCGCCATTTTGGTCGGTGGCCTGTCGGGGCTGGTGATTGCGCTGGGCGCCAAGGGTGGGTTTGTGGTCAGCCTTGGCTTTGGCATATTGTCAGTCCTGTGGATCGGCACCACCGCCAATGCTGTGCGCTTGGCGATGGCGGGGCAGATTGCCCAACACCGCCGCTGGATGATCCGCTCATTCGCGTTGACCTTCGCGGCGGTAACCTTGCGGCTGTATTTGCTGGGGTTCATGGCGGCAGGGTTTGAATACACCGAGGCCTCGCTATACCTTGCGTGGTTCTGCTGGATACCCAACATCCTGTTTGCCGAATGGTATATCAGG
>JAFLKA010000504.1 GCA_022712735.1 Marinosulfonomonas sp.
CGAAAAAGCTGGCGGCGGGGCTGGAAAATCTGGTGCTGGATGTGAAAGTCGGCAGCGGCGCGTTTATGAAAACCATGGAGGATGCGCGGGCTTTGGCGCAATCACTGGTCAGCACCGCGAACGGCGCGGGCTGCAACACCAGCGCCTTGATCACCGATATGAACCAGCCGCTGGCCTCAAGCCTGGGTAATGCGCTCGAGGTGATGGCGGCGGTGGAATTGTTGACAGTCGGACATGTGGAAAGCCCGATGGCGCAGGCAACTGTGGCGCTGGGCGGCGAGGCGCTGGCGCTGTCGGGGATCGCGCCAGATCGTGCGGCGGGCGAAGCGATGATCGCGGCCACCCTCATTGACGGACGTGCGGCTGAATTATTCGGCGCGATGGTAACGGCCCAAGGCGGCCCTGCGGATTTTGTGGACCGCTGGCGCGACCGTTTGCCAGCCGCCCCCGTGGTGCGCGACATTATGGCGGTGCAAAGCGGTCGGGTGCTTGAGATTGACGGCGAAGCCTTGGGGTTGGCGGTGGTGCATCTGGGTGGTGGTCGATTGGTGGACGGCGCGAAAATTGATCCGTCTGTCGGCCTGACCCGCGTGGTGCGGCTGGGCGAGGCGGTGGATGAATACACCCCGCTGGCGATTGTGCATGCGGCCAATCCGGCGGCGGCGGACCGCGCGATTGAAGCAGTTCGCGCGGCGATTACGGTTGGTGCAGGCGAGGCAACACCGCGACCGCTGGTTCATGAAAGGATCACATAATGGCACGGGCATTTCTGGTGGTGATGGACAGTGTTGGCTGTGGCGGGGCGCAGGACGCGGACAAATTTTTTAATGGCGATGTGCCGGACACGGGGGCCAACACGCTGGCCCATATCGCGCGGGAATGTGCGGCGGGTCGTGCTGATGAGGGACGTAGTGGTGCGTTGCATATGCCCAATCTTGACGCACTCGGGTTGGGGGCTGCGGTGCGGCTGGCCTCGGGCGAGGACGCGGCGGGGCTGGGGGCTGAACCAACTGGATTATGGGGGGCTGTCAGTGAAGTATCGATGGGCAAGGATACCCCGTCGGGCCACTGGGAACTGGCCGGTGTGCCGGTGCCGTGGGACTGGCATTATTTCCCCGACACCCAGCCCGCATTCCCTGAAAATCTGGTTGCGGACGTGATGCGGATCGCAGACGTGGGCGGCATTTTGGGCAACTGCCACGCGTCGGGCACAGCCATCATTGATGATCTGGGTATGGAACATATGCGCAGCGGTTGGCCGATCTGCTACACCTCGGCTGACAGCGTGTTCCAGATTGCGGCGCACGAGGAAACATTCGGGCTGGAGCGGTTGTATGCGCTGTGCGAGGCGCTGGCGCCGATCCTGCACGAAATGAACGTGGGTCGGGTGATTGCAAGGCCGTTTGTCGGCAACGAAAAGCAGGGCTTCACCCGCACCACCAACCGCCATGATTATGCGATGGCCCCGCCCGCGCCAACCCTGTGCGACTGGGTGCATGATGCAGGACGACACGTCTATGCCATTGGCAAAATTGGCGATATTTTCTCGCGCCAAGGGATCGACGAGGTGCGCAAAGGTGCTGACAAGGCGCTGATGGGTCACCTGATGGATCTGGCGGACGAGGCGCATGATGGCTCGTTCACCTTCGCTAATTTCGTCGAGTTTGACAGCCTGTTCGGCCATCGGCGCGATGTATCGGGCTATGCTCGTGCGCTGGAATGGTTCGACAGTTGCCTGCCCGAATTGCTGGACAAAATGCGCGACGGTGACCTGATCCTGTTTACGGCGGACCACGGCAATGACCCGACATGGGTTGGCGGTGATCACACCCGCGAACGGGTGCCGGTGATCGGATACGGGCGTGGTCTGAAGGCGATTGGGCTGAACGGATTTGTTGATGTCGCGGCGAGCGTGGCCGACTATCTGGGTGTGCCGTCAAAGGGAACAGGGAAAAGCTTTCTATGAATTTGCCCATGAACTTAAATGACATGCCGAAGGTCGAGTTGCACCTGCATCTGGAGGGCGCCGCCCCGCCGGAATTTATCCGCCGTCTGGCACAGGAAAAACATGTGGATGTGTCGGGTGTTTTCGATGAAGACGGCAATTATTCCTATGACGGGTTTGTCGATTTCCTGCGAGTCTATGAGGGCGCGACCGAAGTTCTGAAAACGCCCGAGGATTATCACCGCCTGACCTTGGCCGTGCTGGAACAATCCGCTGCCAACGGGGTGATCTATACCGAGGCGTTCCTGTCGCCGGATTTCTGCGGTGGACGGGACGTGGGCGCGTGGCGCGAATACTTGCACGCGATGCAAGAGGCGGCGGATATAGCGCAGGCGACGTACGGGATTACCATGCGCGGGATCGTTACGCCGATCCGGCATTTCGGACCTGACAAGGCAAAGGAAACCGCGCTGTGCGCTGTGGAAACGGCGGGTGACTGGATTGTTGGGTTGGGCATTGGTGGTGACGAGGGTGTGGGCAGGCCTGCGGACTTTGCCTATGCGTTTGATATGGCACGCGAGGCGGGGCTGCGTTTGACGGCACATGCGGGGGAATTTGGCGGGGCGCAGTCAGTGCGTGATGCGGTGAATGACCTGAAGGTCGAGCGGATTGGCCACGGGGTGCGGGCGATCGAGGATATGGCGCTGGTCGAAGAATTGGCCGCGCGCGGCATCGTGTTGGAGCTGTGCCCTGGATCGAACATCGCGCTTGATCTATATCCTGACTGGGCGTCGCACCCGATTGCGCGGCTGCGGGATGCGGGGGTTAAGGTGACAGTTTCCACCGATGACCCACCATTTTTCCATACAACAATGAACAATGAATATAACAACCTCGCGCAGGCTTTCGCTTGGGACAAAGATGTGTTCAAAGAGATCAACATAACCGCCGCCAACGCTGCCTTTTGTGATGAAACCACCCGCAAGGCGCTGCTTGCCAAATTGGAGTAACCCATGAGCGAACATCTGACCGTCGTATCCCACCCTTTGGTTTTGCATAAACTGTCATTGATGCGGGAAAAGAGCACCTCAACAGCGGTGTTTCGTCAGTTGCTACGCGAGATCAGCCAGCTGCTGGCCTATGAGGTGACACGCGATCTGGACATGACTACCAAGCGGATCGAAACTCCTATTCAGGAAATGGATGCGCCGGTTCTGGCAGGTAAAAAACTGGCACTGATCTCGATTTTGCGGGCCGGTAACGGGCTGCTTGACGGTGTGCATGATCTGATCCCGTCAGCACGGGTCGGGTTTGTCGGCCTGTATCGGGACGAAGAAACCCTGCAACCTGTGCAGTACTATTTCAAGGTGCCGACCGAACTGGATCAGCGTCTGGTGATCGCGGTGGACCCGATGCTGGCGACTGGTAATTCCTCGGTTGCTGCGATTGATTTGCTCAAAGGGGCAGGGGCCACAAACATCAGGTTTCTGTGCCTATTGGCAGCACCCGAAGGTATTGCTCGAATGAAAGAAGCGCATCCAGATGTGCCGATTGTTACGGCTGCGGTGGATGAAAAGCTGAACGAACTAGGATATATTGTGCCGGGACTAGGGGATGCGGGTGACCGTATGTTCGGCACCAAATAAGCCAACAATAGCTTTACAAACTAGGGATTGTCTTGCATTGTGCCACAATATCTTGTGGGGGCACATATGCGTATATCAAATGTATTCACGGCTACTATGTTGGTGGCGACGCTTGGTTTAGGGGCTGCCAGCGCCAAATCATTACGAAATGCGGGCGTCCCAGCCGAATTTCCACCAAGCAGCTTTACCGGCAAGCAGTATGTCGACAGCAAGGGCTGTGTTTTCATACGCGCGGGATTTAGCGGGGCTGTCACTTGGATACCGCGGGTGTCACGCAGTCGGCAGCAGATATGCGGGCAAAAACCGACATTTGCCAAGGCACCTGCCCCAAACGTACCCACTATAGCTGATGTTGTAACACCTACGCCCAAGCCAGCCCCGGCACGGGTTGCGGCGCCCACGCCAAAACCTGCTCCACAACGTGTGGTTCGTGCTCCTGTAGTCAAGCCGACACCAGCCCCCAAACCCACCCGTATCACGCGTCCGGTTGTGCAAACCGCGACTGCGCCCACGCCTGTGCCAACAAAACCAACGCGTGTTGTGCGCAGGGTTGTGCAGCCGCCTGTTGTGGTCGCGCCAAAACCAGCGGTGAAACCGGTTGCCCAGCAGCCGACAAGACAGGCCATACGTCGAGCCGTCAGTGCCTGCCCGACTGCATCAACCTTTAGTCAGGCCTATCTCAATAGTGATGGCAAATTAGCTGTGCGGTGTGGTCCGCAACAAAAAGACCCGACTGGGCGTGTGGCTTCTGTGCAAACAACAACCGTTGTACCCCAGCGCATTCCCCGTTCACAAACCCGCCGCGTGGTAGCACCGAAGCCAACACGGGCCGTCGCAACCGCAGCCGCAGCTGCACCAGCGCAACGGGTTGTGCGCATTGCGGCCCTCACCAAACCGCCTGCCGGATATAACACCGTCTGGACTGACGGGCGTTTGAACCCGAACCGGGCAAGGGGCACGGCCCAGGGTCATGCGCAAATGGAAATGGTTTGGACAAACACCGTTCCGCGCCGGTTGGTTGCGGTTTCCACGGGACAAGATGTGCGCCGCCGGATCGTTGTGCACAGAACCCGTAAAGATAGTAGTCCGGTTGTAGTGGTATCGACAAAAACCGCTCCCTCCACTGCTGTTGCACCTGCCTCGGCTGCGACACACCGATATGTGCAGGTAGGCACTTACGGTAGCGCTGCGAATGCACGCAAAGCCATCCGAAAGCTGAAATCAATGGGACTGCCTGTGCGGGTCAGCAAAGTGCAAAGCAACGGCAGATCGCTCCAGATCGTTTTGGCCGGACCGTTCAAGCGGCAGGCGAACCTGAAAGCCGCACTTTCAGCGGCACGACGTGCCGGATATCGGGATGCGGTGCTGCGTAGATAACAGGCGGACAATCATCACAGGGACAGTGATAACGGCAAAGGCTCTGCATTAATTTGCAGGGCCTTTGTTATTCGCCGCAAATGCTTTGCAGGCTGATCCATTGCCCGTCCGTTAACAAAGGTGCAGGGGCGGCGTTGATAAAGGGGTCGGCCTCGATCAGGTCTATCGTGGTCTCGCCGGTGTGGTCTTCGCTATAGGCATACGGCGATGAGCGCAGATTGGCGGCTTTGAACTTTGCCAGTAGATGCTGGGTGCTGATTTCGGCTGGCGGTGTGGTCAAAAGGTGCTCGGCGTAATTGGCCAGTGCTTCATCCGATATATCGCCCGTGGTCAGCAATGTGAAAGTGGTGCGCAAGCCGGCAGAGCGCAGCAATGGCTCCAACGGGTCCACATCCTCGCGTCGCAGCTGTTCCGCCAGTATATACCCCGCGGCGACATCGGGTTCTTCATAGTCCTCGATCAAGGCGCGATTTAACAGGATAAACCCGCCCGGCAAATGGGTGGCCTTGGTCACGCCAGAGGGCAGGACCATCAGCTGAACCGGTTTGTTATTTGAGAGCCGCGTTCCCAACGCATCAAGAGCGCGGGTGCCAAACGGGGTGGTGCAGGCCTGACCTGAAACGCGTTTGATATCGGCCACCAGTGATTGGCCGATTTCCAGTCGTTTGGCCGTAGGAACAACCGAAACGGTGTGGCGGATCATTGCATCGGGCAGCCAGAATACCGCCAATGCCGCCGCTGCCGATATAAAACCGCCCAGCAGCCCCCAGCGAAGCCGGCCGGGGCGGGGGCGCATGCGTTCAATCTCGGCGCTGATTTTCTCGATCGCGCCAATCATGGTGTCGTCGCTGAGTTCGAGCGTTTCAACGGCATCGCTGTCGGGGCTGTAAATGGCAGGGCGCTCTTTCGGGTTTAGCCGCTGGATCGCGGGCAGGGACCAATGGGCCAGCGGGTTGTCATTTTTGTCGGACAAAACAATGCTGGCGTTGCCAAATGACACGATCACTTCGCGGCGCTGGGGTTCAACATCGGGGTTTTGTTCCTCTGGCGGGCCACGCCACAGGCCAGAGGATTCAAGCCGCTCGTATTCGGATAGTGCTGTCATCGTTTGGTGGGCCTGCTCAATTGCCTCGTTTAATTAGGGGATGATAGCGCAACTGTGGCGCTGTGCCAATCGGGTTGAAGGCGGGGTGTTTGGCGGGAAATTCTGGATAAAAAAGCGTATGGGGTGGAATCACCAACCGGCAATCGGAATTTTTGAAAATTCCGACACGGAAAATTGCAATTTTCCGGCCCGTTTTCTTCAAAGAAAACGATTCTTGGGTCGTGCGAGCAATGCAAGCCTCTGGGGTCCCCTATAACCCCTTCGCCATCACCCGCAGTTCAAACTTCTGTATCTTCCCCGTCGCGGTTTTGGGCAGCTCTATGAACACCACCTGTTTGGGGGTCTTGAACCCCGCCAGCCGTGCCCGCACGAAGGCGATGATTTCAGCTTCGGTTGCGGATGCGTCCTGTTTCAGCTCAACGAACGCACAAGGCACTTCACCCCATTTATCATCCGGTTTGGCCACCACGGCGCATAGGCCGACCGCATCGTGGTGCATGATCGCGCCCTCGACCTCGACCGAGGAGATGTTTTCGCCACCCGAAATGATGATGTCCTTGGCGCGGTCGGCGATCTGGAAATAGGTGTCGGGGTGTTGCACCGCGATGTCACCGGAATGGAAATAGCCCCCCTTGAACGCTTCAGCCGTGGCGTCGGGGTTCTTCAAATACCCCTTCATCACCGCATTGCCGCGCAGCATAATTTCGCCCTGTGTTTTGCCATCCATCGGGATCTGGTTCATGGCGCTATCCATCACCGTCACGTCGTCCATCATCGGCGAGGCCACCCCTTGGCGGGCCTTGATTGCGATTTGGTCATCCTCGGGCAGGGTGCCCCACGCGGCCTCGTTCCAGTAACATTCGGTGACGTGGCCGTAAGTTTCGGTCAGCCCGTAAACATGCATC
>JAFLKA010000185.1 GCA_022712735.1 Marinosulfonomonas sp.
TGGTAACGAAGTGGCCGTAAAGGTGTTGCGCCCGAATATTGAACGGGCCTTTCGCAAAGACATCGATGCCTTTTATTTTGCCGCGTCAGTGATCGAATTACTGTCCCCTGCGTCGCGCCGCCTGAAACCGCACGACGTGATTAAACATTTTGACCATGTGGTCGCGGGCGAGCTGGATTTGCGCAGCGAGGCCTCCGCCGCATCCGAATTCGCCGAGAACACCAAGGGTGATGCGAAGTTTCAGGTGCCATTGGCGGACTGGGAATTTTCCGGCAGGCGGGTGATGACGCTAGGCTGGGCCTATGGTTTGCCACTGGGTGATAACGAGGCACTGGATGCGGCGGGGCATAACCGCACGGCGTTGGGCGAACGGGTGTTGCAACTGTTCCTTAGCCATGCGTTGCGCGACGGGTATTTTCACGCCGACATGCATCAGGGCAACCTGAAGGTGGCGGCGAATGGTGATATCATCGCCTATGATTTCGGCATCATGGGGCGAATTGATGAATATACCCGCCGCGTTTACGCCGAAATCCTGATCGGGTTTATCCGGCGCGATTATAAACGCGTGGCCGAGGTGCATTTTGAGGCAGGTTATGTGCCCGCAGATCGAGATGTCGATGAATTTGCCCAAGCGCTACGGGCTGTGGGCGAGCCGATCTTCGGCATGGATGCCTCGCAAATATCGATGGGCCGGTTGTTTCATTACTTGTTCGAGGTGACCGAGCGGTTTGGCATGGAAACCCGCACCGAACTGATCCTGCTACAGCGCACAATGGTGGTTGTTGAGGGCGTTGCCCGCTCGCTTGATCCGCATATCAACATCTGGGAAGTCGCCCACCCCGTGGTCGAGGATTACATCAAATCCGCGCTTGGCCCGCGGGCGCTGATGCGTGATTTGGCAAAAACCATGCGGGTTCTGGCACGGTTTGGCCCCGAATTGCCAAAACTGGCCGAGGCCGCGCTGATGCGCCAAACCGCACCACAAGTGGCCCCCGCCAAACCGTCACGGTTGCGCCCCATTGCGTATATCCTGCTGGGTGCCGCAACAACGGTTGCGGGCTTCATGGCGTCAATGTTCTTTGCAGGTTAGGGTGAAGACCCTAGACACCACTGCGCAGCCCCGACACATCATGTTCGGAAATTTCAGCGCCACCAATAAGGACAAGAACCGTGCTTCCGTTCAGGGTCTTGACCTCGGTGATTTCTGAATAAACCTCGGCTTTGTTTGTCGCCAATAGGTCTTCTCCGGAATAGCTTTCAACCTCGAATGTATACAACCCGTCCACAAAAGGCTCGCCACTATCGCTGACCCCAGCCCATTGGATTTCATCAGATGATGGCGTAAAATCCAGTCGCTGCACCTCTACTCCGTCTTGGTTGCGCACAACCATAACGGCGCTGTCAGCGCCAGCAGCCGGATTCGGGGAAATGCTGATCGGGCTGCCATCAAAATAGGCTGGTGCCGGGGCGCGCGCCTCTAACCCGATCCAGCTGGCAAATTCCGACATTCCCATGGCCCCCAGCTGGGCCCCAAGCGCTTCTAGCAGATCATTGGTTTTCACCTGCTGCTCGACGCCGGAAAATGTCGCGAGCTGGGTTGAGAAATCATCGGATGACATCGGATCAAGCGGATCCTGGTTTTTCACTTGTGCGGTCAGCATTGTCAGGAATGTCAAATAATCCGAGTTGACGACATCCTTATCCGAGGCCGCAGTTTGAGCCGGAGCGGCCGTTTGGGTGGTGGTGGCTGAGGTAACTTCCATAAATCGATTCCTATCAAAGGCGCAAATCTAGGCCGGTTGAGGGTTCAAGTGACAATTGCACAGGCGTGAGGGTTTGTGTTTCTGTCGGTGTTTGGGTATCGGGATCATCCGAATTAGAATCGGTGTTGCCTGAATTGCCTTGGCCGTTGCGGGAAAAATCGAAATTGACGTCTTTGTAGCCCATATCGCGGAATTCCTGTGCCAGCGTTTCGATATGGCGGCGCAACAGGTCCATCGTTTCACCTCGCTCGGCAATCACCGCGACGTGGATACCACCATCCGACATGGTAAATGTCAGCCGCACCCGCCCCAGTTCATCCGGGTTGAGGGTCAGTTCAACAGGCCGGTCCGGCATTTGGCGGGCAGCCTCAGTCAACTGCTGCGCAATATGGCGACCAACTTCGGGGCGGTTGGTGATTGTATCGTGCCGCGCAATGGTCGTGCTATCGGCGGCGCGGGCTTCCAGTGGAATAAGTTCGGGGTTTAATTCAGATTGTGCGCCTTCGGCTACAGTGGGGTCCACCATTGGCGTGAGGGGCGCAAGCGTAGTGGTTTGGGCAGGAGCATCAGCCGTTGTCTGCCTTGCTGGCTGAACATCCGGTTGTGACAATTGCCCCTCAGTGGTTTGGCGCTTGGGCACTTTCGGGGTCAGCACAGTTGGCTGAAGCGGAGCAAATGGGTGTGCCACTAATGGTAATGTGTTGCGGCTGGCCTGAAGGGGGGCAGCTGTGGTTGCTTGTATTTGGGGCGGATCAATCCGATTTGGCATGTCGGATGCAGGCCGGTTCGGTGTGTGTTGGGGTAAGCGGTTTTGCGCCTTTAACATCTCGGTGTTGTCGGGGGCCAATTCTTTGGCCACGTTCACCGGTTGAGGCGCAGGGGATTCTACTGTGGGACGGCTTATAGAGACAGGCAAATCAGCATTAGGGAGGGGAGGTGCAAGCGGTGCCTGAATTGACATTGGCGTAATTTGTGGCACATGCAGTTCAAACCCCCCATTGGCAGATGGAACTGCCGCTGGTTGCTGATTGGCTGGCGTGACTATCGTCTGCACCTTTGGTGGAACTATCGCATTGGGAATTTCAACGCCCTTGGATGCCTGCGGAATGGGCAAGGGCTGTGCGCGATGGTTTTCTTTTGTTTCAGCGGCCTCAATCGGTGTTTGTCCGAGGTGTTTTCCAGCTGTAATTTCGTCGGCCATAGGTGCTCCCAAAAGAGCCTTTTGCGTCATTTCCGGGGCCATCTGCATAGTGTTATTTTCGGGGGGTGATGAAACCACAACGGGGTCAGTCGGCACAGGTATTTGTTGGCGCGGCCGCGCCGCTATTTCTGGCATAATATTCTGCTGGAATAGGCCGTCACCCTTTTGGGACATTACAGATGTAGTAGGTTGTCGCACATGCTTAGGTGCGTCATTGGAGATGACCGCACTGGTTTGCTTATCTGACGCAACCATCTGCGGCAGAACGCTGGCCGCCTCTCTCGTTTGGCGCGGCACATTTTGTGTAATATCGGTATCCTGCAATGCAGGAGCACCCACCAATGTTTTCTGTGGCAGGCCAACCTGTAAATCCGGTTGAATCGACTCCCCCATTTTTTCAGGGGAAACATATAGAATCGGCAGGGCACCACTCTGTTTCAGCGATCCATCGGTCGGCATATTTGCAACCTGCTGATCCATCATACCTGATAATAACATCACTTTCGCAACAGGGTTATCCTCACTGTTTTCTCCGGCACCCACAGCCGAATCAGGTACGATGTCAGACCCATCACTCAGCTGCCCGAAATCAGTTTCATCGCCCGCAAAAAAACTAAGGAAACTGGCATCTGCCATGCCATCATCGGCAGAGGGAGCCGCAGGTTTTTCAACCTCGCCAGCGAGAAGCGTCATTATGTCAACGATGGGCATATTTATCATGTCAATTCCGGGAATTCTTCCTCAGTTACCGCAGTTATGACGGACAGTGGTTACCAGTTCTTTACCCAATCCATGCAAACTGCCGGAAACTGTTTCTAATTAGAGGTGATCTGTCATGACCCCCACAACCCCTGTTTCACCGACCCCATCTGCAAGGCCCACAGTCACAGCAGAACAGCGCGACGCCGCATTGTTTCAGGCTGCACAAGATCTCGAGGCATCGTTTCTGGCAGAAATGCTGAAGTCAGCGGGATTCGGCAAACCGCGCGATGCGTATGGTGGTGGCATTGGCGAGGATCAGTTCGGATCATTTCTGCGGCAGGAACAGGCCAAAGAAATGGTCAAACAAGGCGGAATCGGATTAGCCGAAAGCCTGTTTGAAGCACTGAAGGAGAGAGCCGATGCACAATGACACTTTTCATATAACCGACGCGCTGGAAGATTTGCTGGATAAGGAACGGGCGGCAATTCTGGATGGGGCGCTCATGGATATGGGCCGGATTGCCCGTGAGAAGGAAATGCTGCTGGGCCATCACGATCTGACAGCACCAGATCGTAAAACACTGGACAGACTGCGCCGCAAAGCAGACCGGAACCAGCAACTGCTGGCAGCCGCAATTCGCGGAGTGCGGACAGTTACGGCCCGGCTGAACACCCTGCGCAATGGCCCCGGGGAAATGAACACCTATGATCGCACAGGTCAGCGCAGCACATTAGGCGGAAAACCAAAAGGTGCGCTGCAACACCGCGCCTGATGTTTGGGCGCTTTAGCTCAAATGCCATGTAATTTGCGGGAGCGAATTAGGAACCTATTAGCATTTGGAATTCAGGATAGGTCTTGCATCTCGTGAAGGGGTGGCACGGGTTTAGGGGATTCTGGAACCGTATTCGTCAGAAAGACGCCGAACGCTGCCTTTGAAGGGCGGCGCGTGTAACGCGGTGCAAAAGCGCCGCATGAATTAAGGAACTACACTATGTCCAGTATTCTGACAAACACCAGCGCCATGGTTGCGCTGCAAACTCTGAAATCCATCAACTCGAACCTTGAAGGTATCCAGAACGAAATCTCGACGGGTAAATCCATTTCGTCGGCCAAAGACAATTCGGCCATCTGGGCGATTTCCAAAGTGATGGAATCGGACGTTGCCGGCTTTAAGGCGATTTCAGCCAGTCTTTCGTTGGGTGAATCCACAGTTGCAGTTGCCCGTCAGGGTTCTGAAACCGTGACGGATCTACTGACCGACATCAAAGGCAAAATTGTTGCGGCACAGGAAGAAAACGTTGACCGCGGCAAAATCCAGACTGATATCACAGCCTTGCGCGACCAGATTGGTTCGGTTGTGGGTGCGGCCCAGTTTAACGGGTTGAATATGCTTTCCGGCACAGAAGACGTGAACGTTCTTTCCTCTCTGGATCGTTCCAGTGATGGCACAGTTGCTGCGTCCAATATCACAATTAGCCGTCAGGATTTGACGACATCGGCAGGGACATTCGGCACCGGCACTGATTTGTCAGCCAACTCTACGGCAAGTGCAGCCTCAATCACCAATACTGGTAACACTGCGGTTCTGACACTTGCCAATGACACGGATGTCAGTACCAATGGTTATTCTTTGTCGGTTGGCGGAACGACAGTGTCTTTCGCCTCTGGTGATCTAACGGGTGATCAGGACGCGGCGGCGACTGCCATTTCCGGTGCGATCAATGCGCTGGGCCTGGAAGGGATCACAGCCAGCGTTAGTGGTGCTGCTATTACAATCACGTCAACCCGCGCTTTTGAAGCTGTTGATGTTTCCGCGACGAAAGACGGGTCAGCAATTGCCTTCGGTGGGGCAGCGACCGAGATTGGCGAGCGTGCTGAAAACATTACGTTCTCTGCATCAGCGAACGTCAACGAAGGTGACGGTTACAAAGCAATTGTTGGCGGCACAACCTACAGCTACATCGCTGGTAAAGGCGAAGACTTTGGTGATGTTGCCAATGGTCTGAAAGCAGCGATTGATGCTGGTGGGCTGACCGATATCACAACCAAAGTGACCACCAACAGTTCCGGCCAAGCCGTGTTGAAGATCGATAACAACGGCGCATCTTCTGCCAGCTTGTCTGAGTCGGGTGCAGCAGGCGGTAAAGCTTCTGGCGGCCTGTTCGGATTGGGCGGTATTGACGTCAGCACAAACGCGGGTGCCGATGCGGCCCTTGCCAATATCGAAGTTCTGATCAACGCGTCGATTGACGCCGCCGCCAACTTTGGCTCGGCACAAGGGCGCATTGAAACCCAGAACAACTTTATCGGCAAGATGACGGATTCGTTGAAAGCCGGTATCGGTTCGATGGTTGACGCGGACATGGAGGCGGCATCTGCCCGTCTGCAAGCCTTGCAGGTTCAGCAGCAGTTGGGCGTTCAGGCGCTGTCTATCGCGAACCAGGCACCGCAATCGGTCCTTTCGCTCTTCCGATAATCGCATAGATAGGGGCGCCGGAACTGGCGCCCCTTTTTATCCGCGGTAACACCCGCGTTCTGATGCCTCTGTCGTTGAAAGGTAATGACATGAACGCTTTCAATATGGCCAAAACGGCCTATTCCAATTCAGCAGCCCCCACCCGAACCCCGCGCAGCACCGAATATGACGCCTTTGCCCGCATTACCCACCGGATGAAAACCTATTCTGCAGACAATACCAATTTTGCCGCCTTCGCTGCGGCCTTGCATGAAAACATCAAGCTTTGGACGATTTTGGCGGCAGATGTCTCTGACAAGGACAACACCCTTCCAGATGAATTGCGCAGCCGGATTTTCTATCTTTATGAATTCACCGCACAGCACACGAGCAAGATTTTACGCAAAGACGCATCCGTGGATGTGTTGGTTGACATTAACACCGCCGTTATGCGCGGTCTTCGCAGTCAGGCAGGTGCGCTATGAGTGGTCTTGTTCTTAAACTCGGGCCCAAGGAACGGGTCCTGATCAACGGTGCGGTGATTGAAAACGGGGACCGGCGCAGCCGGTTGTCCATCATCACACCGAACGCCAACATCCTGCGCCTGCGCGATGCTATCCATCCGGAAGAAGTGAACACACCCGTGCGCCGGGTTTGCTATATCGCGCAGCTGGTTCTATCCGGCGATGCGGAAAAGGAAGACGCAAAACTGCAACTCCTGCGCGGGATTGAACAGTTAAGCCAAGTGCTGACTGATCACGACAGCCGAACGCTTTTG
>JAFLKA010000513.1 GCA_022712735.1 Marinosulfonomonas sp.
ACAAATGCCCGCGCTGGCCCAGAACCACATCCAGCGGGTTGGATATTTGCACCACTCTTGTCCTTACCTGCCCACAGCATTAATACATCCTTAACGCTACCCCCCTCATGGTTTCCAAAAGGTTAATATCTATGTCCGCACACCCAGTAGTCACCCGTTTTGCACCATCCCCCACCGGATACCTGCATATTGGCGGGGCGCGCACCGCCCTGTTCAACTGGCTGTTCGCTCGTCATCACGGTGGTGAATTCCAGTTGCGGATCGAGGACACCGACCGCGCCCGTTCAACCCCCGAGGCAACAGCCGCCATTTTGCGCGGCATGGCGTGGCTGGGGCTGGACCATGATGGCGAGGTGATCAGCCAGTTCGCGCGTGCGGATCGTCACGCCGAAGTGGCGCATGAAATGCTGGACGCGGGCCATGCGTATAAGTGTTTCTCGACCCAAGACGAGATCGCAGCGTTTCGTGAGGCCGCCCGTGCCGAGGGCAAATCCACCCTGTTCATCAGCCCGTGGCGCGATGCTGATGCTGCCAGCCAGCCCGACGCGCCCTATGTGATCCGGATGAAAGCGCCCCGCGCGGGCCAAACGGTGATCGACGACCAAGTACAGGGACCAGTAAAATTTGAGAATAATCTGCTGGATGACATGATTTGTTTACGTTCCGATGGCACACCCACATATATGCTGGCGGTTGTTGTTGACGATCATGATATGGGCGTGACCCACGTTATTCGCGGCGATGACCACCTAAACAATGCCGCCCGCCAAACGCTGGTTTATACCGCGATGGGCTGGGATGTGCCGGTCTGGGCGCATATCCCGCTGATCCACGGGCCGGATGGCAAGAAACTGTCCAAACGCCACGGGGCGCTGGGAGTCGAGGAATATCAGGCGATGGGATACCCCGCGTCCGCCATGCGCAACTATCTGGCGCGCCTTGGCTGGAGCCACGGGGATGACGAGTTTTTCACCACCGAGCAGGCGATCCAGTGGTTCGATCTGGGCGGGATTGGCAAATCTCCGTCGCGGTTCGACTTCAAAAAGCTGGATAACCTGTCAGGCCAGCACATTGCAGCAACGGCGGATGCGGATCTGCTGGACCAGATTGATGCGTTTTTGAGCGTGACCGCTCAGCCCGCCTTAAGCGGTGAACAAAAAGCTGTTATGTCACGCGGCATGTATTGCCTGAAAGAACGCGCAAAGATCCTGCCGTTACTGCTTGAAAAGGCAGAGTTTATTCTGACAAGTCGACCTATTGTGCCAGATGAGAAGGCCGCAAAGCTACTGGATAATGTATCCCGTGGTATACTGAAGCAATTGACGCCCCGCTTGCAAGATGTTAGCTGGACACGCGAGACCTTGGAAGAGGTGGCAACCGAGGTTGCCGAGGCAAATGACGCCAAGTTTGGCAAAATTGCCGGCCCTCTTCGGGCAGCACTGGCGGGACGTACTGCAACGCCAAGTGTTTTCGACATGATGCTGGTCTTGGGGCGCGAAGAAACCATCGCAAGGCTGAACGACGCAATTGGCTAAGACGCAATGTCTTTGGCCGAAACGATCACCGCAAGCCCGCTGCGATCCGCGCGACGGGACAATGATAGGAACAAACATGACCGACAGTAAAAAGACCGCCACCCTGACTTTTGATGGCAAAACGCTTGAGTTGCCAATGTATTCCCCCACCGAGGGGCCGGATGTGATCGACATTCGCAAGCTGTATTCCGAAGGTGGTGTGTTCACTTACGATCCGGGGTTTACCTCGACGGCGGCCTGTGATTCCTCGATCACCTACATTGACGGCAATGCGGGTATCCTGCTGCACCGCGGCTATTCCATCGAACAGCTGGCGGCAAAATCCCATTACCTCGAGGTTTGCTATCTGCTGCTTTATGGCGAGTTGCCATCAGCGCATGAGCTGGAAGATTTCGAGGAACGTGTGACCCACCACACCATGTTGCACGAACAGATGTTGAATTTCTTTCGCGGATTCCGCCGCGATGCCCCCCCGATGGCGATTATGGTGGGTGTGGTCGGCGCGATGTCGGCATTTTACCACGATTCAACTGACATCAAAGACCCGCATCAACGCGAGGTTGCCTCGATCCGGATGATCGCCAAGATGCCGACGATTGCGGCGATGGCATACAAATATTCGCAAGGGCAGCCGTTTGTCTATCCGCGCAATGATCTGGATTACGCGTCGAATTTCCTGCGGATGTGTTTCGCCATTCCGGCCGAAGACTACGAAGTCGACCCGATTTTGGCCCGCGCCATGGACCGTATTTTCACGCTGCACGCCGATCACGAGCAAAACGCCTCGACATCAACCGTGCGTCTGGCGGGATCATCGGGCGCCAACCCGTTCGCCTGTATTGCCGCCGGTATTGCCTGTCTGTGGGGGCCAGCGCATGGTGGCGCGAACCAAGCCTGTCTGGAAATGCTGGAAGAAATCGGCACGGTTGATCGCATTCCCGAATTCATTGCCCGCGCCAAGGACAAGTCGGATCCGTTCCGCCTGATGGGGTTCGGCCACCGCGTTTACAAAAATTTCGATCCACGCGCCACGGTTCTAAAAGAAAGCGCCGACGAGGTGCTGGAGCTGATGGGGATCGAAAATAATCCGAAATTACAGGTCGCCAAGGCGCTGGAGAAAGCGGCGCGCGAGGACCCCTATTTCATCGAGAAGAAACTGTTCCCGAATGTGGATTTCTATTCGGGTATTATTTTGGAAGCGATGGGTTTTCCCACCTCGATGTTCACGCCGATTTTCGCGCTGTCGCGCACGGTTGGCTGGATTTCGCAATGGAAAGAAATGCTGGATGATCCGCAATTGAAAATCGGGCGTCCACGGCAGCTGTATCACGGCGAGGCTTTCCGTGAATATATGAATGTGGAAGATCGGTAGAAATACGACCTGATTGCGAGGATTTAAAGGGCCGTCCGATTGGGTGGCCCTTTTTTGAGGGTGTGGTAAAGGCTGGTACCGGCCCATATTGAGCATTCTTTGCGTTAGTCAGTGAACCGTTTTCTTTAAAAGAAAACGACATGGAAAATTACAATTTTCCATGTCGGAATTTTCAAAATTCCGGCTACCCGATTGCCAGCTTCGCCCCACGCAGCAGCCATTGCGACATATAACCATTCCCCACCGTGATGGACCGCGCCAAACGGCGGCCCTCCCTTTTTCCTTGCCCCACGGCTACCTCCGCCCTAAAATATAGACGGGTCCGCAGTTCACCCAGACGCCGCCGGTGTTGCCACCATGCTAAACCTGCTTTGATATCCTGATTTATTGTCTTTTTGCGCAATATGATAAGGGCGGCTCTTGTAGTGTTTAAGCGCAGGAAAGGCATGCTATGTCACGCGATTTAATCCCGCTGCAAATCACCGATCTATCGGGTTTTGCCAGTCAATTACGTAAACAACTTACCCAGAATAACGAACTGCCCGGCCATCTTGCTTTTCTAGGGATGATTGCCCGCGCCGCTGGCTTTCGCAATTACCAGCATCTACAAAGTCAGGCTGACAAATCACGTCCGTTATCGAAAGATGCCGCCAGAAAACTGGAACGTGCCCTTCGGGTATTCAGCACGGATGCCAAAATGGTCCGTTGGCCCGCCGCCACCGCCATTCAGGGTCTGTGCCTGTGGCCGATCTGGTTTGACCTGGAGCGGGGTGCAGAACTGGCTGAGACGCAAGTGAACAGCGCGATCAAATCACGGATCGAATTTGAGGATTACCCGTTGGTGCGCCGCTCACTTATTGATCATAAATTCATGACGCGCACGAAAGACGGCAAGGTTTACACCCGCCTAAGCATCACCCCGCCACCCGAAGCGATCTTGCTGATCAAATCGCTGTCGGCGGCTTAGCGCCCTTCGTAATTTGCCGGACGTTTTTCCAAAAATGCGAGCACCCCTTCCTTGAAGTCCCGCGTTTTGCCGCATTCGCCTTGCAACTTGGCCTCGAGCGCCAGTTGCTCGTCCAATGTGTTGTCGAATGATCCGCGAATGGCCTGTTTCACATGGGCGTAGGCGGCGGTTGGGCCTTTGGCCAGTTTGGCGGCACGGCCATACCAATGATCGGCAAAGCCATCATCCGGCACCGCCTCCCAGATCATGCCCCAATCGGCGGCCTGCTGGGCCTTGACCGGCTCGGCAAACAGCGCCGCCCCCATCGCCTTGGCCGCACCCATTTGGCGGGGCAGCCAATAGGTGCCGCCAGCGTCGGGGATCAGGCCGATGCGGGTGAAGGCTTGCAGGAATACCGCGGATTCGGTGGCAATCACCACATCCGTTGCCAGTGCAAGGTTGGCCCCTGCCCCAGCCGCCGCGCCATTGACCGCCGCAATCGTCGGGATCGGGCATTCATAGATCGCTTTCAGCATTGGCAGGTATTCGTCGCGCAGGGTGCGTTCCAGATCAATATCGGCGGTGTTGGCGCGATCCCCAAGATCCTGGCCCGAGCAAAACGCGCGACCCTTGCCGGTGATCACCAGCACCCGTGCGGATGTTCCCGCGTCTTTGACAGCGTGGGTGATTTCGGCCCGCATCTGGGTGTTTAGCGCGTTCATCACGTCGGGGCGGTTCAGGGTAATGACCGCAATGTCATCCCGCACAGTCAGCCGGATTGTAGAATAGTTCATGTCGCGCCTCCAAAATGCGTATCCCTAAAGAGATACCCCTTTGGCAGGCAATTAAAAGGGCAACGCCGCGTTATTTTTTCAGGATTTCCGCCAGCCGCGTTTCTTCGTCCTTGGACAGGTCCGCACCAGCCACGTTTTGCGCGGTTGAACGGCCGCGCAAATAGACAAACCCCGAGATCAGCGCCAGCAACAACAGCACCGGCCCTGCAATATAGAGGATGATGTTGGAGCCAATCAAGGTTGGACGCATCAGCACATATTCACCATAGCGCTCGACGACAAAATCCAGAATTTCCTGATCGGTGTCGCCATCGACCAGCCGTTCACGCACCAAAAGGCGCAGATCGCGCGCAATACCGGCGTTGGATTCGTCGATGTTTTCACCCTGACACACGACGCAACGTAATTCCTGCCCCAAACCCCGCGCACGGGCCTCGAGCACAGGGTCGGACAGAATTTCGTCGGGCTGGATCGCCAGCACGGGGCTGGCCATCAGGGAAAGGATCAAGATCAGTCGTTTCATCACATTACTCCGCCGGTGCCATCGCCACGTTTTTCTGTTTACGTGCGCCCGCGGCCACACGGTAACGCCGGTCAGTCAGGCTGATCAATCCGCCAAGCGACATGATGATACAGCCCGCCCAGATCCAGCTGGCAAAGGGTTTAATATAGGTGCGCACGGCCCAGCCGCCGCCATCCTGCGGATCGCCAATCACCAGATAGATATCGCGCAGAAACCCGTTGTGGATTGCCGCCTCGGTGGTGGGCATGGCCTGCACCGGATAGAGCCGCTTTTCAGGTGTCAGTGTAGTGACCAGCTTGCCATCACGCGTCACCGACATCTCGCCTTTGGTGGTGATATAGTTCGGCCCCTG
>JAFLKA010000368.1 GCA_022712735.1 Marinosulfonomonas sp.
AACACCCATCCCGATAACTGAGACAGGCTATAAGTCGCATTTCTTCCCCACGGGTAGCTATGCTGAATATGAAACGGCGGAGGACTTGGTCGTGGCGTGGCTGGAAGCTGAGGCCGACAGCAAAGAATGGAAAGCGAAGGAGCTTGCGTCAAGGCAGATGAGCTTGTTTTGAAGTTCTATAGCTCGTGCTCAACCTCTTCTTCGGGATCGTCACGCCCATGGGAATGTCCTTTGATCGTAAGCCTAAGGCATATTGCCATAGGGGCGTAATTGCCTCCATGCGCTTGCTTTGATGCAGACATCCAAACAGATTTATCAATTTGGGTGAGGTCAATTTCATGCCCCGCATGTCCAGCCAGTTGCTTGTAGAAATAGAGTTGCGTGCGACCGTTGCCTTCGCGAAACGGATGCACATAATTGATGTCGCCCATTATTTCTCCTGCCAGATCAGCAAACTGATCCGCAGGTAGGTTTCTCAAATAATTATGGGTTTTGATACGGCGGTGCACGTCCGACATTCCGGTTTCGATAAATTGGCGGAACTGGAATTGTGATCCGCCTTTTGAAATTTCAACAGTGCGGATTTCCCCCGCCCATTCAAAAACATCCTGAAACAAATGCCTGTGAATGGCGCATAAATGCGCCAGATCAAAATCACCATTTGGAAATTCTTCCAATGCTCGCTGTGCCACAAACAGGCGTTCAGCGCGATCCAGTTGATCGGCATCCCTTATTTCGAGTTTGTTTTTGAGAACCTTGTAATCAGGCGGGTAGCAATAATCGGTGTCGCTCATTCAGCAGCGGGCATCATCGCATGGACATCGACCTGCGCCAAAATATAGGCGCGGCGTTGCTTGGGGGAAAAACCCTTTTGCTCAAACATTGCGAACATGGCAATATCCTGTGCATCAAGGGGGTTATCCTCGATGGCTTGCAGATGCATCGCTTCAGATAGCTTTGTATTCATTTTCTTGTTCATCCTTTCATTCTACTGGAAATTCATGAAAAAAGCCAGAATATTCATACTTTTTCTTTCGCCTTGAGCCGCTTGATAGACCGAGCCACGGTGGACGGGTGCACCCCGTTCAGAGCGGCAATCTCCGCAACACTAGCCTCCTTGGTCGCAATCTTGCGCATAGCAGAGCGCACTTTCGCATCTGTCATCTTAATTGGTGGTCCTAATCGCTGTCCTCGCCTTACTGCGGCGGCCAGCCCTTGCTTGGTACGTTCTGATAGCAAACGGCGTTCAAACTCTGCCAAGCCGCTGATGAACGTGTAAATAAGCATTCCGTGCGGGGTAGATGTATCAATGTGAAAGCTGGCGATCTGGATTTCGATACCGCGTTCACGCAGGTTATCCAGCTCATTCAGGGCGTCCTTGGCGGACCGATAGGCGCGATCCAAGTCCCAAATCACGAATACATCGCCAGACTTTAAGGAATTCACCAGTTTAGTATAAACAGGGCGATTTTTGGCACTGGCGGAGAGCTTTTCAATATGAAGCTCATCACAAATCGGCGTCAGCGCATCAATTTGACGATCTGGTCTCTGTTCTTCTGTACTAACTCGTAAATATCCAATTCTCATGTTATTTCAGTGCCTTAACGCTTGGATCAGCATGCCACAGTATGTGGCATATAGGATCCTTTTCGCATTTCGGGCTTTTATTGGGATTGGGCAAATCGCGTTGCCAGCAAACCCCTTATATTTCCTTATTCTATTATCATTTTACCAGATTCAAGCTATCAAATACAAATATTGCATAAACGATCGGTTATGCGTGATAGGAAATCGTTAAGATTAAGGAAATATTCACATATTTCTGCGATTATGTTGGTTGCAGCAGCTTTTATTTCCTCAGGGAAAGAAGCAGCAGCCCTTACAGCAGATTATGTGCTGAATGAAATGCCATCAGAACAAAGTAGTGGTTATCTGTCTGGCATAGTTGACGGGTTGGCATATGCCAGATGGTTATCTGACAAGCCGAACGAAACAGGGACGCAATGCATTTATAGCTGGTTTTACGATGGTGGTATTGAACGCCAACGCCAAATCAATAAATGGTTTGAACGGCATTTAGATAAACCAGTAGATGCGCTGTTATATGTTTTAATGAAACGGGATTGTGGAGAGTAAATGGTAAAACTAGGTGAACATTTTGCAAGTAATGATCGGAGCCGCCATTCGGAATGGCTCCGTCAACAGCAATGGTTCATCAAAGCGCGTCAGGACAATCAACGACGCGATACCATTGAGGATAAATCCGAGCAGGATGTTTCTGCTTTTGCAACGGCGGTTGTCATGGCGACGGCGACGCAGGTTGAGGAGTTTGAAGTTAAGCTGGACAGTTATGATGAAGCCATCGTCATTGCCTTGATGGAAAACCAAGAATTGATGGATGCTATAAATGCTAAGATTGATGCCTTGCTGGCACAAGCATACGTCATGGACGATGGCAGACGCGTTTTCAAAACCGAAGATGGACAGCAGGTGTTTGATGAATTTGGGGCCGAGGTGTCGCATGATGAATTGGATTTTGAATTAATCGGTGTCGAACGACCAACGTATGAAGCGTATGAAACTCTTGTTTCAGATAGAGCGCAGCTTGAAGCCGAGCGTACTGAAATTCTTGGATTCCAAGAAAAGGTTGATGCCGCCCATGAGCAAATATCAGAGGGTGAAATTTCCGAAGCTGATCTTGATGCATTGGATGCCGATCTGCTGGACGTCATGCCAGCTTCTGTTCGTGACCATGTGGCGGATTTAGAACCAGCCACACCAGCACCAGTCCTAAAGGCAGGTTTCACCGCCACAGCGGTGGTGCCACAAATGCAAAATGCCGAGGCTTCTGCCCCGGCACCTGCACCATTCCAGTAAATTAAGCGTAACGGTTTTACTCGGCCTCATCATCCGTAATGATGGTGGCTACCAAGTTATTTGTTTGGGAATGCTTCGCCTCGGAAATTGCACGACGCACCGCATTGATTGTCCAGATGGGGGCAACCAAAACGGTACGCTCGCGCATGTGTTGACCTATCTGCAAGGTCGCAGTGCAATACCCCGCGACAGCAGTCACAATTCCAATTCCGACCAGTAATAATTGCTCTCTAAATAGCAAAAGATCACCAAAACGGTTGGCAAAGAGCAACAATCCAAGCGCAATAACACCAGCCATCCAAAGCGGGTCACGCCCGATTTGAACTGACTGGATAGGCGCAAGTGCTTCGTCTTTAAACATTGTTATGAGATAGTGATCTGTGACTCGAATGGAGCCACGCTCGTAAAAAACAGTTTCGGATGTGGTCATAGGTTTATCCTTTCCAAGGGAGGTTGCCACATTGCCCAGAGCGGGCATGGCTTAGGGTGGTTTGTGGCAGGGCGTTGATCCGTGATGGGGCGTATGTGCAGGCAGAGGCCACATGTAGCGTCATGGTTAGTCCCAGAGCCTCGAACGCCTTGTCAGAGGCGCATCCGCAGATGTTGCTGCGATCAATGTTGGAAATCCGCAGGCGTGTTGGCGTCATTGCACGTAATTGACGGCGTGCCGCTTGCAGTTGTTCCCGAAGCAGCGGGATTTGATCTGCGCCCATGGCCTCCAGCATGTCGATTGTCATTTCCAATTCAAACCGACGTGGATTTTCTGGAAGCGGCACACTTTCCTGTTCATTCTCAAGTGCGAGTTCACAGGCGGGTATTAGGTGTTTTTCCGCCATTCGTCGCTCAACAAGCGGTTGCAGCCAGAGCAGGGTGGCCAGCATATAAAGTGCCAGCCCCCCAACCATTGCGACTGGAAACAGGCGGGTGATAATTGAATCAAACATAGATTTTCCTTTCATTGAAATCGGCAGTGGCTGGTGACCAAAGCGCGGGCTTGCGCACGCGTCAGGTCAAAATCGGCCAATGCTGTTTGGGTAAAGTTTGGGATCGACAAGGAATCTGTGGCATCCTTGGTGGCGAGCGTCAGTTGAACAACGCGTCCGCCACTTAATGTGCCGTAAATGTAGCACCATTGTTTGCTGATCTTGCGATCTCGGTCACTGGCGCGTTCAACGCCCGTGTGTACAGTTTTTGAGCCGTACTGGACTTGCGTGAATAGAACGTATTTTTGGATTTCATCTTGCTGGGTGGGTGCCTGTCCTAAATTATTATCGCCAGCAACAAAACTTGGCCAATACCATTCAACACCGCGTAGAACATCATAGGTGACCAGTCCGACAGCCAGCAGGGCATAGGTGCTAACCATCAACCCTGCCGACCATTTTTTTAGATACGCGCGGATCATTTGTCTTGATCGCCGTTGTCATCAAGATCATCCGCAGCAGACCAATCCTTGTCGGGTAAATCGACATAGGGGGCGGGCAGTTCTTCATCTTTGTTCAGATGCTTTTGCAACCGCGCCATTTGATCCAGCGCGTCAGCAAGGTCACGCGCCGACAGGTTGCCACGAGGCTCGTCCCGTTCCATGCGGTCATCCCCATGCAGGGTTTTGAGCACAAGTAACACGGCAGGCAATAAGTCAATCGCCACCGCCGTCGCAATAGCGGGCAGGATCGAGCGCCAATGCAACAACACGCCTTCCATGCGGTTCGGCATATCCGCTGATACAGGATCGATCAGTGGCACGTCCATGGCGGCAACAAGGGTTGCAATGCCATCGGCGCGAAGCTGATTATCTGCCATGAACCCCGCGATGATGGCACGTTGGGCGTCGGTTCTAACCGTTGCAGGCAGAACAATCCCATCGGTCAGGCTGCGCATGCCGCGTTCAATGGCGGATAGCATGTTTTGGTTGGCAAGATCACCAATCACACCGTTTACACAGGTGACCTTTGAGGCGATTTGCGCCGCATCACCAGAAGCGGCATGCAACCCCGCCAGACATTGATCACCCGTGGAACGTAAACCTGCCAAGGCATCACCACCATTACCCAAAGCAATGTTCAGATTTTTCAGACGTTCGGAGACTTGATCCATGGTGGTGGCGATTGGGCCAAAACCAGAATTTCCACTATTGCCCCCCTTGGATTCGGCAGCCACTTGAGCGGCAACGTCGCTGTGAAACGCTGCCACATCTGAAAGGAAGGATTGGAATAACCCGCTGCTATCGACCGATTGCGCCAAGGCCAATTCTGCCATAGTCACGACATCGCCCGAAGACAATCTGGCGATTTCATCACCAGCGATGGCAATCAGATTCCAGTAACTGGAAACCATCAAAATCAGCAATATACCGATGAAGATGGTCACCCACCCGCCGATACGGCGCTTTGGGGTGCGAAGGTCAGGGATGATGCTGAACCCATAGGACCAGAATAAACTGATCACCAGCGTGACCCCGACACCTGTCATGGCGCAGAGTGCTTTTTGAAACCATGCGTCCGGCGGCACAAACAGTGACAGACCATAATAGTTCAAAACGCCAGTTAAGATGGCAAGGCAGAACAACACTATCTGTGTTTTGAAATCAATCATATCAACACCTCCAGAAACGTTTTCACGTCAAAAGGAAGCAAGGTGATGATGGGGCATTGGTTGTAGCCGTAGTTGGGGTGAACAACATGCCATCCGTTCAAAGTGATGTAATTGCATTCAGACATCACGGGCGAAGAATGTGACCCGCTATATTTGTAGATATGTACGGACTCTCGGGACACTTCCTATAAATTCCCTGAATTAGGGTGGAGGAAG
>JAFLKA010000225.1 GCA_022712735.1 Marinosulfonomonas sp.
GCGATACAGGGTTATGATTACGAGGCCGAAGGCAACGGTATCATCCTGCTGCCTGAACGCGCTGTGTTTAATGCGGGTAATATCGACGACTTCGACTTCTAATGCATCATCTGGGCGCCCGCCGTGCATGTTGCACGGCGGGCGTATTATTGGGAGAACCCTAACGGACGGATAGAACAATGGCAGATATCGACGACATCAAAGACGGCAAAGACTTTGGTTTGAACACCCCGCAAGACAAGCAAGGCTTCTTCCTGAAAGGCGGCGCCAATTACGACTGGGGCATCAAGAACAAGATGAGCCGGATTTTCAACCCCGTGTCGGGCCGCACCGTGATGCTGGCGTTCGATCATGGCTATTTCCAAGGGCCAACCAAGGGGCTGGAGCGGATTGATCTGAACATCCTGCCGCTGGCCGAACATGCGGATGTGCTGATGTGCACCCGTGGCATCCTGCGCTCGGTGATCCCGCCGACCGTGACCAAACCGATTGTGATGCGCGCCTCTGGTGGCAACTCGATCCTGTCGGAACTGTCGAACGAAACCATTGCTGTCGACATCGACGATGCGGTGCGCATGGGCGTTTGTGCGATGGCTGCACAGGTCTATATCGGCGCTGAATTCGAGCATAAATCCATCACCAACGTGATCAAGCTGATTGATTCCGGCATGAAGGTCGGCATCCCGACACTGGCCGTTACAGGCGTTGGCAAAGACATGGCACGTGATGCGCGCTACTTTGGTCTGGCCACCCGCATCGCTGCTGAAATCGGCTCGCATTACGTCAAAAGCTACTTCATCGAGGAAGGATTCGAGAAGGTTGTCGCGGGTTGCCCCGTGCCCATCGTGATCGCTGGTGGCAAGAAACTGCCGGAACTCGACGCGCTCGACATGGCATTCCGCGCCGTGGACCAAGGTGCGGCTGGTGTCGACATGGGCCGCAACATCTTCCAGTCCGAAGCACCTATTGCGATGATCAAAGCGGTGGGTAAAGTGGTGCATGAACTGATGCCTGTCAAACAGGCGTTCGAGATGTATAACGATCTGAAATCCGAAGGCTAAACAGACAAAGCGGGCGGTTTTAGCTTTGCCCAACTGCCCGCTTTTCCCCATCCCATATCCGCGCTATGAACGTCCCGTACATACACGAACGGGGACGCCATGATAAAACGCACTATCCTTGTTGCCAGCCTGCTCCTCTCGGGTGCTGCATTTGCGCAATCTTCTGGCGAAGTGAATTTGGTGAAATCCGTCCTCAACCAATTGCAAGGTATTTCATTTAGCAAAAATCGTGAATATTGCGGCTATATTGGATATGATGAAAAAGGTGTCCTGTTTGCCTCGAATGCCAGGCGCGGACGTCGTGACAGCTGCCTTGGCAAGGCCCCGGGCAACATGGATGTCATCGCCTCGTATCATACCCACGGCTCGTATGATCCGGATGCCCGCGCCGAATTACCATCAGTCGCAGACCTGGAAGGGGACGAGGATGAAGGGATTGACGGCTACATCTCAACCCCGGGCGGACGACTGTGGTACAGCGACAGTCAGGATATGGAAGTAAGCCAGATCTGCGGGATCGGGTGCATGAAACAGGACCCGAAATTCAAAGCCGGTATAGATGGGGATATCCATGTATCGTACAGCTATAAGGAATTGTTGGAAATCGAGGCCGAATAAACATGGCAATAGTGGTCGCATGATTTGCTGGTGGTGTTAGAGGGTGAAACCTCGAACTCGGACACCCAAAAGCGCGACTGAGCTTCGGGCGGTCAGCCCGCCCCGTCGGAGGTGCTGCGCACCGTGAGACACAAAATGGCGGGGACGGCGGGAGATTGTTCGAACGCCGGATGCTCTCATCGTTTTTACAAAACGACTGCCGCCCAACGCATTATTTGGATGGTGTTGGCGTTTCGCAGTGCGAAAAGCCTGTGGCGGACAGACAGGGATTCGAACCCTGGAGACGGTCTCCCGCCTACACACTTTCCAGGCGTGCGCCTTCGACCACTCGGCCACCTGTCCGTAAGCGGCGTTTTAGCCTGACTACGGCTATATGTGCAAGCGCTTAAACACTGCTAGTTACTGCGCCAAGTGAAACGAAGAAATATCAGGGCAAAGGCGCACTCAGTGGCAACGGCCAACATTATCGGCCAATTGGCAAAGCCGCGTAGAAACTCGTAGGTTCCCGTGCAGGCCAGCCCTGCCATCGACACCACGATCCCGAGACTAAACCCCGTGCGCAACGGCGAAGGAGGAGCGTTTCGCGCACTCCAACTGACCACAGAAAATCCCAAAAACAGCATCGCTGCACGGCGTGCGATCAAGTTTGCTGTTTCGGATTGCGGCACACCAAACAGCCAGAAAATAAATTCAGGTGTTATTAGTAATAGGAAAAACAGCACCACGAACAGAGCTGCCACCGCCTTACAACTGATTGAGAAAGACATTACCTTAATTCCTTTTCAGCTTTCCAAATGCAGGTAAACCCGCCGGTTTTGCGCGCCTTTGTTTTGCACCTTGCCAATGCGCACGGAGCCGATTTCACCGGTGTGGGCCACGTGGGTGCCACCGCAGGGTTGCAGGTCAATCTGCGCATCCCCTGCCCCGATCCCGATCAGACGCACGCGCCCTGTGCCTTTGGGCGGTTGCACCGACATGGTTTTGACCAGTGACGGGTTGGCGGCCAGTTCATCATCGGTGATCCATCCCTCGGTCACCGGTAAATCCTGCGCGATTAATTCGTTCAGGCGGGCCGTCAGCGCATCCTTGTCCGCCAAGGTCTCGGGCATATCAAAATCCAGCCGCCCTTTGTCCACGCCGATTGAGCCGCCGGTGACCGGCAGCGGGATCACCACCGACAGCAGATGCAGCGCTGTGTGGACCCGCATGTGGCCATGACGGCGGTCCCAGTCCAGAACTTGCGTCACTTGCGACCCAACAGGTGGCAATGGGGCGGGCTCAGATGGCAACATCACGATCTGCCCCCCCTCGCCCTTGATCGTGGTGGCAATCGGCATGCTGCGGTCGTCCCACGCCAAACTCCCACTATCACCGGGCTGACCACCACCTGTGGCGTAAAAGATTGTCTTATCCAGCACCACGCCACCTTCTGGCGTGTGGGCCGTTACGGTGGCCGCGCTCTCTCGCAAATAAGGTTCACTACAAAATAACAACTCGGTCATTTGGGGCTTCCTTTCTTCGGGGCGCGCGGGGTTTTAGCTGGCTTTGGTTGCAATACTTCTGGGTTGCGCAACCAGACATCCCGCTGGGCAAACGGTATCTCGATGCCCTCTTCGGTGAAGACGCGGGCGATTTCGTGGTTGATGTCGGATTTGACGCTTAAAATCCAGTTCACGTCCCGCAGGATCGCACGGATTTCAAAGTCCAGCGAATCCGCGCCGAACCCTTGGAAGATCACTGCGGGGTTGGCCAGAACCATCGGATGCGCCTCGGCGATCTTGCGCAACAGTCCTTCGACCTTCTTGGTGTCAGTCCCGTAAGCCACGCCAACCGGCACAATCACCCGACCGACGGAATTGCCCCGCGTCCAGTTGGTCACAACGCCTGACACAAGGTCCGAGTTGGGCACGATCACGTCTGTGCGATCGAAGGTCTCGATGCGGGTCGAGCGCACGGAAATATCGCGCACATAGCCCATTTGGCCGCCAACCTCGATCCAGTCGCCCTCGGAAATCGGACGTTCAATCAGCAGGATAATGCCCGAGACAAAGTTCGACACGATGTTTTGCAGACCAAAGCCGATACCAACCGACAGCGCACCAGCGACAATCGCCAGCGATGACAAATCAATCCCAGCACTGGAAATCGCCACCACAGCAGCCAGAAAAATCCCGATATAGCCAACGCCGGACACAATCGCGTTGCGCCCCCCGACATCCATCTTGGTCTTTGGCAAAACCGTGGTGCGCAGGGTGCCCTGTATCAGGCGGGTCAGCATGTAGCCGATCACAAATATCACCGCAAAGGCCAGAAAGTCCGAGGGTGATATCCGCGCATCCCCCAGCGAGAACCCTTCTTTGAACCGCGCCCATACTTCGGACAAATCGGTTACGCGTGCGCCCCAAATCAGGGCAAAGAACGGCACCGACGCCAGCACCACAACAAAGCTGATCAACACAGGGATCAACGCCTCGCGGGCGCGCTCCTCG
>JAFLKA010000211.1 GCA_022712735.1 Marinosulfonomonas sp.
CTGGGTGGAAATGGTGCTGGCGTTAAATTCAATGCGCTGGCGCAGTTTCTGGATCGGGTGGCATTGACGCTTGCCGTTTCAGAGAACGGAGACGAGGAGATGGAGACAGAAACCACACCGACCGAAACAGCCCCTACAAAAGATGCTGCTTCCAAAGGAGCACGTTCTGCACCGGGTACGATATCAACGCGCAAAGATGTCGAGAAATATCTGGACATGATTATTGCGTTTTACGAGCGCACCGAACCCTCAAGCCCGATCCCGCATTTAGCACGCCGCATGCGGCGCATGGTGCCGATGGATTTTATGGAGCTGATGAACGAGGTCGCACCAAGCGGCATGAAAGAATTCCGCAACGCTGCGGGTGTGAGTGACAAAGGAAAGTGAATTAAAAGAATTTAACAGGAAAGGCCAATTCAATGAGTGATAGCAAACAAAAGGTCATCGAACGCAATCGCGCGCCGCGCGTACAAATTGCCTATGACGTTGAACATTACGGAAGCCCGACAACAATTGAGTTGCCATTTGTGATGGGTGTTATGGCAGATCTGGCGGGGGCATCTGAAACCAAAGAAGCCCAGAAACCCGTTGTTGATCGTGCGTTTGTCGAAACCGATGCCGGGCGATTTAATAAATTCATGGGTGCGTTGGCACCACGGATAAAAGCGCGTGTTCCAAACAAGTTGCCGACCAAAGAAGGTGAAGAAGCGGACGACGAGATATTCATAGATGTCTCATTCAAGAACATGGGTGATTTTTCCCCGGATAAAGTGGCCGAGCAGGTTCCG
Source organism: Marinosulfonomonas sp. (assembly GCA_022712735.1). The sequence goes on from JAFLKA010000211.1 coordinate 789, forward strand.
GCAATGGCCGAACTGCTGAAAACCCGTCGTCAACTGGAAGAGTTGCTGGGCTATATGGATGGCAAAATTGACGCTGAAAAACGTGTGGCCCAATTGTTGTCCAATGAACCGCTTCTGGCACAAGCCGCCGAAGAAGCAATGAAATCCGCTGGCGATGAGGAGGAATAATCATGGCTGAAGCAAAAGAAAAAGACGCAGGTGGCGCCGAAGCAGAAGCAATCGACCTTGGAGAGTTCAGCGCACTGCTGGAAAAAGATTTTCGGGTCAAGGAATCGCAAAGCGAGAAACTGCAATCTCTGGTGCAGAACCTTGCGCTTGCGGCCACTGAAAAGGCCGGTTCTGCAACGATCTCGGGGAATGCGGTCAAGTCGATCAAATCCCTGATCGCTGGCATCGACAGCATGATGTCTACGCAAATGGACGAAATCATGCATTGCCCCGAAGTGCGCGAAATGGAAGGCACTTGGCGCGGATTGCATTATCTGGTCAACAATACCGAAACCGACCAAAAGCTGAAAATCCGGGTGATGAATATCACCAAGGACGAGTTGGCCGACCATCTGGAGGATTACGAGGGCCAGATGTGGGATCAGTCCGCCGCCTTCAAGAAAATCTATTCGGATGAATATTCGATGTTTGGTGGCGAGCCGTTCGGCGCAATTATCGGTGCTTACGAGTTTTCACAACATCCGCGCGATGTTGGTTTATTGAAAAACATATCCGGCATTTGCGCCTCGGCCCACTCGCCTTTCATCGCCGCCGCGGCACCGCAATTGTTCCGCATGGAGAGCTGGCAAGAACTGCCCAATCCGCAAGATCTGGAACAGATTGTATCATCTCCTGATTATGCCTCGTGGCAGAGCTTGCGGGAAAGCGAAGACGCCCGTTATATCGGCCTGACCATGCCGCGGGTTCTGGCGCGCTTGCCTTATGGCGCGGAAACAGTGCCGGTCAAAGGCTTCGACTATGAGGAAGACGTTGCAGGTGATCATAACCGTTATACGTGGATGAATGCGGCCTTTGCGATGGGCGTTAACATCAACCGCAGCCACAAACTATATGGCTGGGGCACCCAAATCAGGGGTGTTGAATCAGGCGGCACGGTGACCAATTTACCAGTGCATACTTTTCCAACAGATGATGGTTCGGTGGCAATGAAATGCCCAACCGAAATCGCCATTGATGACCGCCGCGAGGCCGAGTTGGCCAAGCTGGGTCTGATGCCGATCCTGCATCGCAAAAACACGGATTTGGCTGCCTTTATCGGTGCCCATTCCCTGCAAGATGACGAAGCCCGTGCAGGCCGTCTGGTCGACCCGGACGCACAGGCCAATGAACGACTGTCGGCCAACCTGCCATATCTGTTTCCTGTCTGTCGCTTTGCTCACTACCTGAAGGCAATTGCACGCGACAAAATCGGTACGTTCAAAGAACGTGGCGATATGCAGATCTGGCTAAGCGAGTGGATCAACCGGTACGTGCTGGCGAATACGGCAATGGCAAGTGACAAACAAAAAGCCAAACGTCCACTGGCGATGGCCGAAGTACAAGTCGACAGCGTTGAAGGCCGACCTGGTTATTACAACGCGCGCTTCTACCTGCGGCCCCACTACCAACTTGAAGGGATTAACGCGAGTCTCCGGCTAGTATCGGAGCTTCCGTCGGTGAAGAGCTCGTAGTAGCTCTCACCTAATTTACTTAATTATTTACTCAAGGAAGGAATAGAAAATGGGAATTACTGGATATTTGGAAATCGCCGAAATTCCGGGCGAATCTTTGAAGGCTGAGCACGAAGAACAAATTGATGTTTTCGGGGCGCATTGGAAGATCGCACAAAAGAGCGGCACGTCAATGGGCAGCGGGCTAACACAGGCCCGCGCCGAAGTTGGCAGCTTGACGGTATATAAATGGTATGATGCGGCATCGGCCTATATGGCACATTCCAGCATGCGCGGCACATCATTTCCGGAAATGGTCTTTTACGCCCGTAAAGATTCAGGCGAAGTACATCTGGATTACCTGACGATCACCATGACGAACTGCATCATTTCAGGTTACGAACTGGAAAACGACGGCAGTGATCCAGACATTCAGATGATCACCGAAAAAGTGTCTATCGCATTCGAGAAGGTTAAAATCCTTTATACCATACAGGCCGAAGATGGCTCGGCTGGTGATGAACATGAAATAGAATATGACATCGTGGCGGGTGCCTAAACCCTCTGTGTAAAGAAAACCAAATGTCAGATACCAACACTGATCTTCAATCTCGACGCGAGGCGGTCCAACCAAGTTTGTGGGACCGCCTTGTCGACGATTTGCCGGGGCTGGTTGCTGAATCCGGTTACCAGCACGCAGCACTTTTGAACGAGCTTGGAGAAGAAAAACTGGAGAGTATATTAAAAGGCGGCGCAAGGGCGGTTGAGCAGGCAGATGATCTGGATGACGATACGCGTAAACGACTACACAAGCTGATTGCGCAAAACACACGGCGCAAACACCTTGAGGTGAGCGGCATAGTGGTCACTCCAGATGTTCTGCGCGAGGCCGTTCGGCGAGACATTGAAATGCTGTTCAATATCGAGCGGCTAGAGGCACAGTTTCTGCTGACTGACCGCGAGATGGCACACACGACTTCTCCCGCCGAGCTGTTGGCAGATTTTCCATTGGTCCGGCGCAGTGTAGTAAATTATGGTGTGCCGTCGTTTACCGGTAAAACCGGGGATAGTTTCGATCGCGACCGGCTGGCTCGCGAGCTGCGCGACGTGCTGGCTGTGTTTGAGCCAAGGCTAAAGCGGGACTCGATCAAGGTTCGGGTTAACATCAACAAAAAGACCGGCATGAAAATCGAGATTGACGGCGTGTTGATGTTGTCGCCTGTCCCTGAACGCCTCCGGCTTTCAACAACAATCAATCTGGATAACGGGCAGGCTGTAACTGCGTTTGAGGATAGCTAATGGATCGCGCATTTCTATCATATTACGAGGACGAGCTGTCGCATATCCGCGATCAGGCCGCCGAATTTGCAGCCTTGAATCCAACTGTGGCACGCAACTTGTCGCTAGATACTGTGCCTTGCCCTGACCCCTATGTTGAACGGTTGCTTGAGGGGGTTGCATTCCTTGCCGCCCGCACACGCGCCAAAGTCGATTCTGAAAGTACCCGATATGTGCGTAATCTGCTGGATGCGCTATACCCTGATCTAACCGCTCCTGCCCCCGCAATGACAATCACCCAGTTAACGCCGGGGCCACAGGTTGAAACTATGCTATCAGGCCATGTCGTGGAAAAGGGCGCGCGCCTTGTTTCGGGTCTGCGCGAGGGGCTGTCGACCCGTTCGACTTTCACCAGCGTACAGGATGTCCACCTGTGGCCTGTCAAACTGGCAAGTGTCGAATACCTGCAAGACACAGGCGCTCTCAAGGCCGCCGGATTGTCGGACAGTGATATTTCCGGGGCCGTGGCGGGTATCCGCTTGACGTTGGCGGCGACAGGTGCTGGAAATTTATCCAGCCTTACCCTTGATCAACTTGACATTTATCTGGGTGGTAAAACCCGCGGCGGCGCGTTGTTTGACGCAATCTTTGGATACTGCCGCACGATCAAGGCGCGCCCGTCGCGTGGCAAAAAATCCGGCCCGTTCAGGTCCGTTAATCCACCGGATATGATTGGGATTAAAGATAGCGAAGCCATGCTGCCCCGCGTGCGGGCCGCCTTTGAAGGCTATCGGCTGTTGCGCGAATATTTCCTGATGCCCGAACGGTTTTACTATGCCCGTTTGGCGGGCCTATTGCCTGTTGTAAGTGAATGCGAGGATTGCGCACTCGAATGCGTGCTGCTGCTGAATGAGGCCCGCCCGGCCCTTTCCGATATAGACACGGACGACTTGCAGTTGTTCACCACACCACTGATCAATCTGTTTGAAAAAGAATGTAACATTGTTGAACTTGACCCGCGCACCCACAGCCACGTGGTTCATGCGGACCGCACACGCCTGCGCGATTTCGAAATTTATCGCCTATTGCGGGTTGAAGATGCGGATTCTGATGGGCCCGAGGCCCGTGTCCAGCCGCTATATTCCGCCAGCCAAAACCGCGGCGGCGGGTATGTTTATGCAACCGAGCGGCGTCCACGACGCCCGGGCGAAGACGAAATCCGGCGTGGGCAGGCCCGCACGGGGTATCCGGGTGATGATTTCTTTGTGTCGGTTTCGCGCATGCCTAATGCAACAACACAGCCAACGCTAAAGCGCCTCGATATTCGCGCGCTTTGCACCAACCGCGATTTATGTGTGTTGGATGATACACCAACTTTGACAATGGAAAGCGGCGATCCGGTAGGTGAAATCAGATTACTACAGGCGTTTCAGCGACCACGACCTTCCCTATCCCTGCGCGCACCACAATCCATAGGGGCCGAGGCGCAAATGGATGATATCGCGTGGCGTCTGATTGCCCAGCTTAGTCTGAATTATCTGTCACTGGCAGAAGAAGGCAAAGATGCCGAACCGTTGCGCGCAATGCTGGATCTTTATGCTGACCGTGGTGATCCACGCCTGGCGCGGCATGTGAAATCTATCACCGCGATATCCTCCAAACCTGTGGTCGAACGGTTGGGGATTTCTGGTCCAATCTGCTTTGGTCACGGGATCGATATCACGCTGCATATCGACGATTCCATACTGGTTGGGAATAGTTCGTTGTTGCTCTCGGCATTGCTCTCAAAACTGTTTGCCCGTCACGCCTCGATCAATTCATTCGTTCGAACCCGTTCCTTCCTAACCCAAGAACAGGGGGATGTGGTATGGCCAATGACACCCGGCAACCGGAAAATAATCTAGACACCGGAACAACCCCAAAAATTGATGCCGAGCTTGCCAAAGTGACCAGCTTTTTCGAGCTGCTCAAGCGGGTGGAAAGCCCGGGAAAACGCTTTGGCCGCACTGGGGGCCCCACGCGCGAGCCGGCGCGTCTGGGGCAAGGTGTGCGCCTGTCATTCGCCACCCGTGACATCGAGGCAATTGAATGGGACGAGGAAACCGGACAACTTATCATCAATGTCTATGTGCTGGGCCTGCTGGGACCGGAAGGCCCGATGCCACTACACCTTACCCGCTGGGTGATGAACCGGCTATCAAACCGCTGGTTTAGCGGGGATGATGAAGGCGCAAGTTCGGACAGGGCATTCCTGAATTTCTGCAACCTGCTTCAACACCGAATGATCACGCTCTTTTGGCGGGCCTGGGGTGACGCCCAGATGGAGGTGCAGTTTGCCTATGATGGTGGCGGGCGTGTTGGCGCAACATTTCGTGCACTGTCCGGTATTGCAATGCCTGGACAGGTTGAAGACCGCTTCAGTCAAGACAGTGATAAGTTACGCCATGGCACGTCACTCGCGAACGAAGTCCATGGGGTTGAACGGTTGTCAAACTATCTGGCTGACACCCTTGGTGCGCCAGTATCTGTGCAGGAATTTATCGGCGTCTGGACTGATATTCCCAACGCCCTCCAATCGCGCCTTGGCCGTGCATATTCACAGCTTGGGTCTGATATGGTGCTCGGCAAGCGCAGCTTTGGACGTCAGGATCGTGCCGAACTGCGGGTTGGGCCACTTTCGCTGGCGCAGTTCACGGACCTGTTTTCGGATAAAGATGCTATTGCACGCCTGCGTCATGCAATCATCTTTGCCGTTGGTCTCCAAACCGAATACGATCTGCGGCTGGTTCTAGACAAAGCCGAAATGCCCAAAGCCCGGCTGGGGGAGTGTCAACTGGGCCGCACCACATGGTTAAATCCGGACAACAGAACAGATGCTGATGATTTGCGACTGGTCCGGATCACAGCACCTGTTGAAACAGTTGATAATATGGGGGCGGCAGCATGACCTTGACCCTTGTTCTGGAACACGCACCACATCGGCAAAATGCTCAAACCCATGTTCATCAAGGGGGCGAGTTGACAATCGGGCGGGGCGATGATGCCGGTTGGCAGATTGATGATCCTGACAAATTCATCTCACGCCACCATTGTGTGATCTCGGACCAGAACGGGAAGTTCAGTGTGACAGATGCCAGTTCGGGCGGGCTGTTTGTTGACGGGGCGAGCACCGCACTTGGCCCCGGAAATTCAGCTGAACTGGAAAACGGAATGCGCCTGAGGATGGGTGACTTCGTAATAAGGATCGAGTTGGAACAGGAGAATTCTGCCACCACCAGCAGTACCCACCATGTGCGCAAACCTTCGACCGCTATCGGGTTCGAGGATGACGATTTCTTTTCGATGAAATCCAAACCTGTAGAGCGGGCCGAGCGACCCGAAACACTGCCCGACCCGTTTGAGGGCAGTAGCGGCGTAAAGGGCGGGTTTGACACCACCGAGGAAGAAGAAACCGCGCCCCCGCTTTTTGATGACGCCTTTACGCTTGATCCTGTATCAACCCCAAGCGAGCCAGAGCCGCCAGAACCCGTTCACAAGCCCGCCCCTGTTGTTGATGCTCCAGTGCCTCCACCTCCACAACCAGCAAAGGTAGAACCTGCTGCTGTACCGGCACCGGTGCAGCAAGATGCGCTGCTTGCCGCCTTTTTTGACGGGCTGGGTCTGGGAGACGATATGATCCCCGTTGCAAATCAGGCCGATCAAATGCGCGAAATGGGCAAACGGTTTCGCCTGTTGGTCGATGGGGTGATGCATATGCTGCGCGCGCGCGCCAAAGAAAAGCAGAACGTGCGTGTGGCCCAGACAATAATCGGGGCGCAGGATGTTAATCCGCTAAAATTTCTGGCCACCACCGATGACGCGCTTGAAGCTTTGATAAAGCCGCGCGGCAAAGGGTATCTGGAACCTGATGCTGCGATTGAAGGCGCTTTTCGAGATCTTGCCGACCATCAGTTGCGCACCTGGACTGCACTCCAGTCTGCATTGCGCCGGATGATCGACAACTTTGATCCTGACGCAATTGAAAAGGAAATGGAAAACACCGGCCTACTCGAGGCACTGCTCGCTGGCGGGAAAAGCGCCAAGCTGTGGCAGCTGTATGAAGAACGGTATCAGGAAATTGCCAAAGCAGCAGAAGATCGGTTTTTGGGCGAGGTTGGTTCGGATTTTAGAGACGCATATGAACAAAACAGGAGGAATTGATATGACGATCAATAGACGCAATTTTGTGATTGCCAGTGGCGCTGTGCTGACGCTTGGCGCATGTCTTGGCCCCAAAGGGCCGGGTGCTGTGACAATCAGCGCCAATGGGACATCAGGTATGAACCCCGGTCCGGATGGCAGTGATCGGCCCCTAACGCTAACTGTGGTCCAGTTAAAAAGTTCGGCTGCGTTTGATAGCGCCGACTTTTTCGCGCTGCAAAATCCATCCGCGGCACTGGGTGGCGATTTGCTAAAGGCGGATCAGATTGTTCTGACTACTGGCTCGTCGGCAAGCAAAGTGATCGGCATCGAGGCAGGTGCAGCTTTTATCGGTGTAATTGCCGGTTTTCGCAGTCCGGCCGGAAAAATATTCCGCTCAAAAGTAGCCACGCCTGCCAAAGGTGATGCGGGCATCGCAATAACGGTTGGATCAGGCGGTATTTCGCTTGT
>JAFLKA010000350.1 GCA_022712735.1 Marinosulfonomonas sp.
CCGCCGCGCACCCCGTGCAGTCGCCAGCCCGCATAGGTGGCGATTTGCGTGGCTTCAGGGCCGGGCAGCAACATGCAGAACGATAGCGCGTTCAGGAATTGCTGTTCGGTCAGCCACGGCCGTTCCTCGACCAACTCGCGGTGCATCACCGCGATTTGGGCTGCGGGGCCACCGAATGACAGCAGGCCGATGCGGGCAAAGACGCGGGTGGCCTCGCGCAGACTGGGCTGGACAAATTCAGCCCCGCTCATTTTGCGCCGCCTTGGCTGCTGGGCCAATCGTGGGTTTCATCTGCACCGTCGCGGGCCCAGCGGTATAGGGCATCATAGAGAACCATTCCGGCCTCAAGCTGCTGTAGGTCATCTTTGTACTGTCTTGATAAACCAACAGATATTGCTAACAGCCCTGCGGCCTCTGGTGCAAGATCATGGCGGTTGGTATCTGCGGCCCGCACCACGGTTGCGAGGCGCATTAGCGCATCTGTTTCCAGTTTAAGCTCTGCCAGCAGAGTGTCGAAGGTGCAATTTTCACCGCGGTGGCTCCAGAACACGCCTTCAACATCAAACGGAGTCGCGCCCAGTTTTTCGGCCACATCGGCGACCTCGCTTGGGGCGACGAACAGGATGCGCGCGGACGGATCAACAAAACGCCGGATCAGCCACGGGCAGGCGATGCGGTCTATTTTCGGGCGATGTTTGGTGACCCACAGGGTGCTGCCATTCACTGGTGCTGGCAGGGCGCTCGCAGGGATCAGCGGCAGGTTTGCGTCCCGCCAGCCGTAAACGCCGCCTTGCAGATATTCGGCATTGATACCCTCGCATCGCAAATAGGCAGCCACCCCTTGGGACAGCTTTTTGCCCTTTTGGCAGGCCACCACCACGGGTCGTTCGTTAAGACGTTCAACAAGGGCTGGCATGTCGGTATGTGGCGCGCGAAATGATGTCGGGATCAGGCGCGGGTCCTCGGCAAAGTCCGGGTCAATGCAGACGTCCACAATGACAGGTGCCGTAGGGGTGCCGATCAAGCGCATCAATTGTGCGGGGGTAATTTCGTTTAACGAAGCCATAGTGCATCCTTTCTGAAGGGTCAGGGGATGCGAATCTTTGGCCGGAGCCTCACGGGGCGTTCGCGGTGTGGCCCCATGGTGTAAGGGTGCCAAACGGGGCGTGCAAAGTCAATACTGGGGATATGAATTGCATATGAAAACCATATGAGGTTTTTCAGGAGAGTGTAGCGTTGAGTGAGACGAGAACCGCTGTATGGAATGCTAAAAGATGCGGTTTCGAGATGCTTGATTTTGCCACCAATAAACCCAGGTTTATTTTGTTTCGAAGGGCAGCTTTGAGCCCACTATGCACAATGCTCAGTAGCCAATATAATGAAACTTACAGACATGAATGAAACGCTAAATTGTGAGGATTGGTAAATGGACCGAGGCGACGCATGGACGAGAAAGCTGACCGATTAGAAGCATCACAGGTTCCATTTTTTGAGACTTACAGTGAGATTGTGCTTGTCGAACAAGCGCTCGGCAAGCCAAGCGAATGCGAAGTGATTGTTGTCAGAATCCACAAGTCATTGTTGAAACTCTATTCATTCTCTTTGATTTTTATGGTTTTCCTATTTCTGGTAGCGGCGTTTCAATCGTGAACATTTTGGGGAATGCAGTGGTAACTGAGTCCCCCATAGCTGCCATTTGCATCACATTATGAATAGCTAGAGTATCCGCACCAAAATCCGCATCAATATAGGTTACTCGTATAGGGAAAAGACCTCAGGTATCTGGTTAATTGCCGGATTGCGCATCGCCAACCCGCCGTGACCAACGTGGTTTTCCATCCGCTCTGATATAATCACGGTCAATCATGGAACCGTATTGATCAACAGTGAACGTGCCTTTTTCAACCAGATTGGCGGGGCTGACCTTGGTGTGATAGAGCGCGTAGCTGATCTTGTCACCCGCCCTTGACGCCACATGGATCATCTTGCGTTTTTGTGCAAAGCTGGTTTATTCTACCACGTGAAAATCAAATGCCCCGCCGGCGTAAAAGTAGAATTCGCACGGGGTGTCGGAGACGCAGGCCGTGGCGTGCTCCATGCCTGCGGGGGCATACCAGTACGAGCCGGGCTCGAGCACTGGCGGGTTTTGATCACCTTCAAACGGGTTGGTCATTTGCCCCTTGATCACCACGCCGTGGTAAGCGCCGGTATGGGTGTGCAGCGGGGTGATGAAGTTGGCCGGAAACTGGCCGAATGATCCATGCGCACCGACGCCGCGATTGCCGTAAGCGTGCGCCATCCTGATCGCGGGGTTGATGTTTTCAAAGGTCAGTGTGCTTGACGGTATGGCGACCCCTTTGGCGGCATCAAACCCTTCTTGGGCAATGGCAATTGTCGCAGAAGCCACGATGAGGGTTACGGCGCAGAGTGTCATTTTCACAGCCTTGAGGGAAATTCGTTGCATGGGTTTGTCTCCGTTTTCATTGATGAATGGAAACCTATCGTTTCTCGTTTATTGCAGACTTGGAATGACTGGAAATCCAGATAAACGTGCAGATCGTCCAGATATATATCTGCGATCAGGACTTTTATGTGTAGCTGTTGTAGGCTGATATGCAATGAAACCACACCAAGAGGCAGATATGCCAGATGCGTTTAGCGATGTTTTACGGCTGATCCAGTTGAAAAGCTGTGTCTATTTCCTGCGCGATTTCAGCACCCCTTGGGGGATGGCGATGCAAGCGGGGGAGGTTGCGCAGTTTCACGCGGTGCTGCGGGGGCAGTGTGTTGTGACAGTCGACGGCCAGACGTTTCAGGGGGTGGCGGGTGACATATTCCTGTTTCCCAAAGGGGCGGCACATGTGATTTCGGATGCATCAGAATGTCGGCCCGTTTCCGGCCCCGAGTTCATGCAATCCCTGTCCAGCGAGACGCCGCTGTTTGCGGATGGTCCTGCGGCCACGCAATTGCTGTGTGGCCACTACGAATATCGCCATGACATCCGGCACCCGCTGATGGAAGAGTTGCCCGATGTTATCCATGTGCAGTCAACAGACCCCGCAGCACCGCAGGATATGGCCGATATAATCCGTGTTCTGGTGCGGGAAATGAACGGTGAAGCCCCAGGATCAAATGCGGTGATCGAAAAACTGGCCGAGATATTATTGGTTCTGATCATCCGCATCAACCTGCCTGGGAAAGGCAGTCAGACCGCATTTATGAAAGGCTTGTCCGATCCCCGATTAGCCCGCGCAATCCATCTTATCCACCAAAGCCCTGAACTGCCGTTAACGCTGGGCGATATGGCCGCGGCGGCGGGTATGTCGCGTTCGAGCCTTGCGTTTCATTTCAGGGTTAAAACCGGCACCACACCGCGCGCATATCTGACCCTGTGGCGTATGTGTCTGGCGCGGGATTTTATGCAAGGGCAGGGGCTAACAGTGTCACAATCGGCGCATCGGGTGGGATACGAATCCGAAGTTGCCTTTAGTCGCGCATTTCGGCGTCATTTTGGCATTAGCCCGAGTAAAGTACGGGCGAAAACTGCCTAGAATGTCATGGGGAGGTAAGTGCAGGCTTCTGTTGCCAGGTGCCTGCGAACCCCGCCTTAGGCTGCTAAGCGTAAGGACTTAAGATTTCAATAGATCGGACCGCTTACGCAGCCAGAGCCATTGGAGCTTTGTTGTCATTTGCAACTAGCTATAATGTACCGATAACGGTGGTAACTCACCGAGATAAAGCTAACATCTTTAGACGTTCGTCGATCCTGTTTCGACCCCATGATCCCCAAAGAAGGATGTTTGGTGGAGTCGCCGGGTACCGCCCCCGGGTCCGATCCGCTTATTACATGCGCGTTTATATCCATAGTCCCGAAGGACAACCTATATATAGGGGGGATGGGTCGCGTTGAAAAGGGGGGAACTAGAATTCACCGATTTTGGGCCGGTAATGTCCCGTGATGTCATATTTGAACAGTATGTCGTTTACCCGTGTGCCCCAGCCGATGTTGTGCACGATCAGCGGGCGGGTGGCATCCCCGTTCATCTGGGCCGTCACAATGCCGATATGGGGCAGGTTGCCGGGCAACATCCATGTGACCAGATCACCAGGTAGGTAATTATCCGCAGTATCGGAAACCGGCACAGAGGCCCCGCGACGTTTGAAATAAGTTTGCAGGTTGGGTACGCGACGATGGTCGATATTACTGTCGGTGCGGGGCAGGCCCCAAATTTTTGGGTAGGCGCTGAAATTGGCCTTCATATCGCGGTTCACCAGTGCTTGCAGGTCCAACCCGTGCGCATCGCGCATGGCGCGGATCACCACGTCGGTGCACACGCCACGCAGGCGGGGGATGTCGCCACCTGGGTATGACAGGCTTTGATAGCTGCCATCATAAATCAAGGTCACCCCGACTTGGGCGCGCGCACTTTCAATCAATGCGGCGGACCATGCGTTGACGGGTGTGGTTTGGGCAATGGCCTCTTGCCCATCGGCCGTTTGGGAAAATGGCAGCGAGGTTAACAAGAACATCGCCAGCAGGAATTTGGAAAACATCGTCATGCTGTTGGTATAACGTGGGCAAGGCACGGGTGAAAGTGTATCAGGCGGGAATTCGCTGAATGCTGGGCGGGGTGAAATCTTTGCAAGATTTCAGTTTGTTTTCTTTCAAAGAAAACAGTCGCTAGTTGAAATGTCGCACGGGTTCCTGATTGCAGAAGATGATGATCTGTCCCGCGTTTTCAACAGCGCGAAAACCACGGCGTTGCAGTTCTTTACGGAACCGCTCAATACCGGCATACCGCTCGACGTCGCGGATTTTGCGGCGGATCACTTCGCCTCTTTGAACGGCTTTTGACGCAAAGACTTCGCGCAGCCAGATATCAGGCGACAGGGGGGATTGTTGATAACTCATATCCGGTAATCTGCGCCATTATGGTTAATCCGTGGTTAACTGCTTTTTGCGTGCCGCGACATCCCGCGCCAGTGTCATCGTATAGGCGGCCAGTGACTGCAACGCGCTATCGGCCAACGCGCCATCGTGCGTCTCAATCGCATCGGCAATCTTTGTATGCAGTGCCACGATTTGCTTTCGGGACCGCGCCGAAAAGGTGATCATATTCATCAACGGCTCAATCGCCTCGATTGCGCCCGCCAACTGATAAGACAGGACCGGATTACCCGCCCCATCGACCAGAGCGCGGTGAAAGGCCACGTCAGAGGCGCAGAACCCTTCGTCAGACAGGCCAGGCTGCCCTTGTCGGTGGATTTCGGCCCGCATGGTGGCCAGATGATCTGCCGTCCGGCGCTTGGCTGACAGCGGCGCGCAGGCGCGTTCCAGCGTGAACCGTGCCTCGCAGGCCGTTTCAAAATCTACCTCGTTCATCGACAACAACAGGGTGGAGGTCGTGATTTGCTGCCCGTAAGCATCCTCGAACCGCAGCCGGTTCACAAACGCGCCACCTGTTGCGCCGCGCTGGGTGCGGATCAGGTTTTGCGCCGCCAGTCGTTTCAGCGCCTCGCGCACAGTGGGGCGGGAAACTTTGAATTTGTCGCTCAGTTCCGCCTCGCTTGGCAGGCGCTCATCCACGATCAATGTGCCGTTGATGATCGCGTCACGGATTGCCTCGGCGATTTGCACCGACAGTTCACGGGTGGTTTCCAGATCGGTTTTCATAAGAATTCATTTGTCAGACAATTGGCGCTGTGGCAAGGTCCATCCAAATGTAAGACAATTGCGACTCATTAATGGGGGATGTCCAATGGGCACTAAAATCGACAAAATACTGGAAGCAGCGCAGCAACATTGTGACGATGTGATCAAACCCAATGTGGACAACTGGAACGCATCCGGCGAATGGCCGCGTGCGGCGTCATTGATGGCGGGGGCGGCGGGCCTGACGGGGCTATATGCGCCCGA
>JAFLKA010000024.1 GCA_022712735.1 Marinosulfonomonas sp.
AGATCTAAGCGTAGGTCAATCAGTGCCAGATCAACATCGGGGTTTTCCCCAAGCGCGAAAAAATCGACACTTCCCGCCATTGGTAATGGATCAAACCCGTTTTCCTGCAACAACGCCTCTAGCGCCAGACGCACATCCGCATCATCATCAATGATTGCAATTCTGGCCACACGGCCCACGCTGCTGTCTGTATTCATCGTCAATGGTTCCCGTTCGGGTTTCAAAGACAGTCTTGCACAGAATGCCCGCAGAAATCCTGTTTTATTTGGGCGACAGAAGTGGAGTTGTAACATTTGTAACGACTGTAAGACTGTTAACAAATATCCCGCTGAATTGTAGCTTTGTTAACCGTCGCGCCTACGCCTGCATCTTATGCCTGCTACGGTTCAGGGGATCAAAACGCGCCCCGTGGGGGGAATCGCGCAATTTGAGATCATAACACCTGGGAGACTAACATGAAGAAAACAACCGTATTAAGCACCGTCGCTATGGCTGCTGTATTTTCAGCGGGCAGCGCATTCGCTGGCGAATTGAACGTCGTTTGCAGCAACGAGCAAGACTGGTGCGACCTAATGGCCAGCAACTATGAAGAAGCCACCGGCAACACCGTTGCAATGGTGCGCAAATCCACTGGCGAAACGCTGGCACAAGTCCGTGCCGAAGCTGGCAACCCAAAGATTGACGTCTGGTGGGGCGGCACGGGTGATCCGCATCTGATCGCAGCCGCCGAAGGGCTGACCCAACCAAGCGGTGCCGACACGTCCGAGCTGCTGGGCTGGGCGAAAAATCTGGCCGATATTTCGGGCGGACGCACCATTGGCATCCACGCGGGCGCATTGGGCATTGCCTATAACGCCGATATTCTGGCCGAAAAAGGCATCGAGCCACCAGCCTGCTGGAAAGACCTGACAAATCCTGCCTATGCAGGCGAAATTCAGGTGGCAAACCCGAATTCATCGGGCACAGCCTATACCGAACTGGCGACATTCGTGCAGCTGTTTGGCGAAGACGAGGCTTTTGCTCTGCTGGCTGAAATCGGCAAGAACATCAACTCGTACACTAAATCCGGCTCTGCTCCTTCCAAAGCAGCCGCCCGTGGCGAAACCGGCATTTCGATCGGGTTCATGCACGATATGGTGAAATTGGCCAAGGCCGGTTTCCCGCTGAAAATCGTATCGCCTTGCGAGGGCACAGGATATGAGGTTGGCGGCGTCAGCATCATCACCGGCGCTAAAAATCTGGAAGAAGCCAAGGCTTGGGTCCAGTTTTCGATCAGTGCAGCGGCGCAATCACGTGGACCGGAAGTTGGCGTCTATAACGTGCCGTCCAACTCTAACGCCTCAGTGCCACCCGAGGCACCGAGCCTGGAGTCAATCAAGTTGATTGACTATGATTTCGCCACATATGGCGCGACAGACACACGCGAACGTCTACTGGCCCGTTGGGACAAAGACGTAAAACCGAAGTAACTACCTACCGGCGAAGCGCAGGCCCTGTTTGCGCTTCGCCATTCCATTTATTCATTTACAGCGCTGATCTGCCCTGAAGGAATGCCCAAATGACACGCACAGCTGGCCTCTGGCTCCTTGTGGGACTTATCGGATATTGTCTGTTGCCGTGGTATATGGTCGACGGTGGATTTTGGTCCTTTTCGTGGGTGACCGGAATTACCGGCGGTGAAACCGGCTCGGCACTGGCGCTATTGCTGGGCGAAGGCCGCTTGTGGCTGGCAGCACCTATCATTGCATTTGCGTTGGTAGCCGCCGCGCTTTACCTGATTAAAACCCCTGTCAAAAAGGCCCGCCTGATCGTTTTCATTGCGATGGCGGCTATTATCCTGACAGCCCTACAAGGACTTGCCGTGGTGCGGGTTGGCCCACGGTTTATGAACGATATATTCACAGCCCTCGGGGCCGAGGGAGGCCAGATCGGGCTGGGGGCTGGCGCGCTTGTCACCCTAGTGGCGCTGCTGTTTATCCTGACCACCGGTTTCACCTCTATGGGCAAAGGACGCGGGGATGCCTTTGTTGTGGGCCTGATCGGGTTGATCATTGCGCTTGTGGGTGTGTTCGTATTTTTCCCCGTCGCCCATATCCTGATCCGCGCATTTCAAGTGGACGGCGGTTATTCCATGACCGAATTCTTCCCGCGCTTTTTCTCGTCCGATCTGTGGGGCTTGGGGTGTTTCGTCGGCGGCAGGTGCGGCCCCGCGATCAACTCGGTGATCCTTGCGATCATGACGGGGGCAACCACGGTGATGCTGGGCCTTGCGTTCGCGCTGATATTCACCCGCACCGATTTCAAGGCAAAACCGCTGCTGCGCATACTGACCGTGATCCCGATCATCACGCCGCCCTTTGTAATTGGCCTTGCGCTGATCCTGCTATTCGGGCGCACCGGGGCGGCAACGCAACTGTTCCACGACCTGTTTGGCACGGAAAAAACCCGCTGGATATACGGCTTTGGCGGGGTTTATCTGGCGCAGGTTCTGTCCTTTACCCCCATCGCATTTCTGGTGCTGATCGGCGTGGTTGAAGGCATCAGCCCGTCGATGGAAGAAGCCAGCCAAACGCTGGACGCGGACCGCTGGCAGACCTTCCGTTATGTGTCGCTGCCGCTGATGCGCCCCGGTCTGGCCAATGCGTTCCTGCTGGGGTTCATCGAAAGCTTAGCTGATTTTGGCAACCCGCTGGTGTTGGGCGGGAATTTCAACGTGCTGTCGACCGAGATTTATTTCGCCATCGTGGGCGCAGTTGCCGACCCCGCCAAGGCGGCGATATTGGCGATTTCCCTGCTGACCCTGACGCTGGGTGCCTTTTTGGTCCAGCGCCAGTGGGTTGGCAAAAAATCCTACGCCACGGTCACCGGCAAGGCCGATTCCGGCCAGCACGCGGCCCTGTCGCGTGGCGTAAAAATCGCCGCCTATGCCACCGCCCTGCCCTGGGCTGCCTTTACCTTAGTGGTCTATTCGATGATCGTATTCGGCAGTTTTGTGAAACTCTGGGGCTACGACAACAGCTTTACTTTTGGGCACTACATCCGCGCCTTTGGCATCAAGATCACCGATGCTGGCTGGCGTTTCACGGGTGTTGCTTGGGACAGCTATTTCACCACGCTGACCATCGCCACCATTGCCGCCCCACTGACCGCACTGGTCGGGCTGGCCACTGCATACCTGTTGGTGCGCCAGAAATTCTTTGGTAAAGAGGCGTTTGAATTCAGCACGATGTTGTCATTCGCCATCCCCGGCACGGTGATCGGCGTCAGCTATATCATGGCGTTCAATTTCCCGCCGATCGAGCTGACTGGCACCAGTATCATCCTGATCATCGTCTTCGTGTTTCGCAACATGCCTGTCGGGGTGCGCGGCGGGATCGCGGCGATGTCACAACTGGACAAGTCACTGGACGAAGCATCAATCACCTGTGGGGCCAACAGTTTCACCACCGCACGCCGCGTGATCGCCCCGCTGATGGGGCCTGCAATTATGGCCGCCCTGACCTACAGTTTTGTGCGGGCCATCACGTCTGTTAGTGCGGTAATCTTTCTGGTCAGCGCCAAACATAACATGGCCACATCGTTCATCGTCGGGCGGGTAGAGAACGGCGAATTCGGTCTGGCGATCGCCTATTCCGCCGTGTTGATTATCACCATGCTGACCGCCATCATCCTGCTGCAACTGCTAATCGGCAAACGCACATTGCGCCGCACCACGCGCGTTCAAAAGGCCGCGTAATGACACCAATATCCGGAGACCACAGATGACAAATTCCACCACAGGATCGGTTCAATTTGAAGGCGTCGTGAAAAAATACGGCGCGGTTACGGCGTTGCGCAAGCTGGATCTGATGATCGAGCCGGGGCAGCTTGTGACCCTGCTGGGCCCGTCCGGTTGCGGCAAGACCACCACCCTACGCCTGATTGCCGGACTTGAACCATCGACCGAAGGGCGCATCCTGATTGGCGGCGAAGATGTAACGCATCTGTCGGCCACCTACCGCAAGGTTTCGATGGTGTTTCAGTCCTACGCGCTGTTCCCGCATATGACTGTGCTGGAGAATGTCGCCTACGGGCTGACGGTAAAATCCATGCCCAAACGCGAGGCACATCAAAAGGCCGAAGAAGGGCTGGAGTTGGTCGGGCTGGCCGGATACGGGCCGCGCCTGCCATCCGAATTATCCGGTGGCCAACAGCAACGCGTCGCCGTGGCCCGCGCTATTGTGCTGGAGCCGGAGGTTCTGTTGCTAGACGAGCCATTGTCCAATCTGGACGCCAAACTGCGCCGCCACGTGCGCGAGGAAATCCGCCAGATCCAGCAAAATCTGGGACTGACTGCGGTCTATGTGACCCATGACCAAGAAGAGGCGATGGCAGTATCAGACCGTATCATCGTGATGAAAGACGCTGAAATTGCTCAGGAAGGCACGCCGCATGATCTGTATGAGCGGCCCAAT
>JAFLKA010000315.1 GCA_022712735.1 Marinosulfonomonas sp.
ACCTGTATCAACCCCGCCCCGACCAGAATCACCATAAAGACAAAGCCGATCGACACCCCCAACATATGAGGGATGGTGCGGATCAGGCCGAAATTGGCCCCCGATGCCATCAGCATCAGGTTGTTGGGGCCCGGCGTGATCGAGCTGACAGCAGCAAATGCGATCAGGGCGAGGATCAGGTCGTATGTCATGCGGTGTTGCCTTTGTGGTGAACGTTTGGCAACTATGTTCCAAGTCAGGCGCAATTTCACGCCTATTTCACCTATATTACTTGAAAGGCAGCAATATATGAGAGAAATAGACGCAAAAAACGATGAAATATTGCGAACCCTTCAACGTGATGGCCGGATCAGCAATATTGATCTGGCCGAACGGGTGGCGCTGTCGCCCTCGGCTTGCCTGCGCCGCGTGCAGGAACTGGAGCGCTCGGGTGTGATCAAAGGCTACCGCGCTGTGGTGGACCGCGAAAAACTGGGCAACGGGTTCACCGCTTATGTGGCCGTGGGCCTGTCGGATCATAGCAAGGCATCGCAAGAGGCGTTCGAGCGCTCGATGTCATTGGCGCCGCAGGTGCGCGAATGTCATAACGTAGCGGGGGCCTATGAATACCTGCTGCGGGTCGAGGTGGCGGATTTGAACAGCTACAAGGTGTTCCACACCGATATTCTGGGCACGGTGCCGCAGGTGAATTCGATCACGTCTTATGTGGTGATGGGGTCACCAAAGGATGAGCGGGCTTGAAGGGGGGGCGGAAAACTGTCGTTTGTTGAAGTGAGTGCGAGTGACTGTTTGCGGACTGAGTTGACAATCGGGCAGCCGGAATTTTTGAAAATTCCGACATGGAAAATTGCAATTTTCCAGTTCGTTTTCTTTCAAGAAAACGCTTCACCTTGCCAACGCAGTGCATGGTCAATCTGGGCTCTAACCGGTCATTCTTCGTAGTGGCGAAGCGGGATGCGCGCGCTTGAGGTTGTTTGGGAGCGGGGGTGTTTGAGGACATGCGCTGAAGCAATTCGCGTAAGGTTGAATCAGATTTCCCACCGAACGCAGGTGCTTTGCACCCGCTGCCTCGGCAGGATATCGGATGCTCATTTTATTGGAAACGCGAAGCGCTATAAACAAAACGGCAGCGCCCAGGGAGGGGGGGCACTGCCGTTTGCTTTTCGCGTCAGGCCTCAGGGAGGAGAAACCTTTCGCTTATCAGGGGCTAAACGCCCCGAATTTTGCGTGGTGACACCTGGGAGGAGGTAGGTGCCACCACGGTCCAGTCACGCCTGTGTTTCCTGGGAGGGAGGAGCAGGCGGACCGAAGTCGTATCCTTTACAGACCGTAAGCGGCCTCAAGGGAAATACGTTTGATCATCGAACGGCTGATGCCCAGATCGTCCAGCTCGCGCGAAGATAGCGCCGACAGTTCGGAAACTGTTTTGCGGTAAACGCGGTAGTTGGCAAACCGTTGGGTCGCTGATTTCAATTTGGCCGCGATGCGGTGGGTGATGTCGCCGCTTGTGGCGTGAATTTCGGTGGCATATGCCATGATACTGTCTCGCTCAATATTGTTATCGTCAGATACGGCCAGAACACGGATTGTGCTGACAGTGGGCAACATATGAATTTTCCCAAAACCCGCAACACCCTGCTTGGTCATTGCCGGTATGCGTTCAGCGCATAGGTTAGGGCATAATGGCTGTCCTATTTGACCTGCGCGGTTTTCACCTCTTGCATGCCGTGCAAAAACCGCTCACCAAAGGCGCAACTGCGAACACACCACCTGATAAGGAGACGCGACATGAGCCTAGGCCGTGATGATATTCTGAATGAACTGCGCAACATTAAGCTGCCCGATGGCACGGATTTGACCAGCAGCGGCCTGATACAGGCGCTTGCGGTTGAAAGCGGTGCGGTGCGCTTTGTATTAGAGGCCAAAAGCCCCGAAGACGCCGCCAAACTGTCTGCCGTGCGCGACGCGGCCGAGGCTGCGGTGAAAGCGATTTCAGGCGTCACCTCGGTGTCTGTGGTGCTGACCGCACACGCACCTGCCGCCCAGCCACCCAACCTGAAAGGCGCCAAACGGCCCGCTGCCCCCGAAGGGCGCCAGAAAATCGCCGGTGTGAATAACATCATCGCCATCGGATCGGGCAAAGGCGGGGTTGGCAAATCCACCGTGTCGTCGAACCTAGCGGTAGCGCTGGCCAAACAGGGCCGCCGCGTTGGCCTGCTGGATGCCGACATTTATGGCCCGTCACAGCCACGGATGATGGGCGTCGATGCGCGGCCCAAAACCAATGACAAGAACCACATCATCCCGCAGGTGTCCCACGGGGTCAAGATGATGTCGATCGGCCTGCTGGTTGAACCCGATCAGGCGCTGGCGTGGCGTGGCCCGATGCTGATGGGCGCGTTGCAACAATTGCTGCGCGAGGTCGCTTGGGGCGAACTCGACGTGCTGATCATTGACCTGCCACCGGGCACCGGCGATGTGCAACTGACCTTGGGGCAGAAAACCGATGTCACCGGCACCATCATCGTTTCTACCCCGCAAGATGTCGCCCTGCTGGACGCGCGCCGTGCCATCACCATGTTCAAAAAACTGGAAACCCCCATTCTGGGTCTGGTCGAAAATATGTCATCCTATGTCTGTCCAGAATGTGGCCACGAGGCGCATATCTTTGGCCACGGCGGGGTGCGCGACGAGGCCGAAAAACTGGGCGTGCCGTTTTTAGGCGAGTTGCCGCTCGACCTTGATGTGCGTCTTGCAGGCGATGCGGGCGCGCCGGTTGCGGTGGGCGAGGGGCCATTGGCCGAGGCCTATGCGACGCTGGCCAAAGGGCTGATTGACGGCGGCGTGGCCTAGACACCAACCAGTCACGGGATTACATGGGATGGGTCGGGTAACACCGACCCATTCTTTGATT
>JAFLKA010000025.1 GCA_022712735.1 Marinosulfonomonas sp.
CCCGACGTCGGGGACATCTTGCTATGGGAAAGCTGGCTGCGCCACGAGGTGCCGATGAACATGGCCGAGGAAGAACGCATCAGCGTCAGTTTCAATTACAGCTGGGGCTGAAACACCCCGGCGTTAACCTATGAAATACCACGAAATCATTCCTTTAACTTGCGCGCAGAGCCTTGTTCATAAAGCAATTAGTCATCTCAGATGGTATCACTTTCCTTTTATGACAGCTGGAGCGTCTTCTGAGTTGGCATGTTAGATCAATCTGGCCATTGGTCAGGTTGCAGTGAGCCGGGGCCCAGAATGAACAGAGCTTTGAGGCGTTGGATGACAGCGATTTCTCCAGACTGGAAGGTACGTTTCGTGAGATGGCGATAGAAGCGCTTGCTGGACGTGACGCCGCGTTTCTCGACTATGCACGCCTTGATGCCTATCTGCATGAATGGAAAACCCGCGACGAAGCTGCCTCAGAAGCCAAACGCATTCACCGGGCAAGCCTTGGCCCCGATATCGACCTTGAAGCGTTGGGCAACGCGGTTATGTGCCCGATGTTTCGCGTAACGCGCCTGTACAAATTTGTTTGTGATGCCGGCCCTACAGCCATTGGCTGCAATATCGGTGGCTGGGGGTCGGATTTTCCTGCCCGGATTCACCGGATCATGAAAACAAGCACATAATGTGAATAGGCACGCGAGGCCAAGATCGAAGAACTGGTTCTTTCCGATCCCGATCGAGCAATTTATTGAGGAGAATAAACAATGAGGCGTATCATATTGGCCATTCCCAGCCCGTCCGGCCCGAACCGCGCACGCTGGCCCAACCACGTGCTTTGGGAAACGGTTTGCGTAGAAATGAACGGTGACTTGTGTGAAATGCTTAGCGGGTGTGATCCAAATCCGGCGAAGGAGGTGCATAAAGGGAAACATATATCCATGTTGGCTCGAAATATCTTAGGATGCACCCTGACACTTGCGGCACTGAAGGGGTAAACCTTCGATTCACTGCCCGAATTTTTCGGACTACCGCAAACGATATGTCTCTAGATATCACACAAAGCCCCGAAAAGACTCGCAAACAACTGCAAGCCGCCAAGGGTCGATACATTTTCATTCAGCCGACACAAACCGTATATGGATAAAATCGTGCAATATGGGGATATTCCTGCCGCTCACCACCGATCAAGTTACTGGATTAAGGGCGGCGACGCCAGCGTGGCTCGACCGTCTTGCGATGCGATCCAACAATTTCGCCGAGACACTCTTCCATTTCGAGCAGCCACCGCCCCTCCCGATAGTGGCAAGCCAGTCGGAAAAGATGAAAACGGGTATGGCAATCTGCAAACCTATCAACAACCAGAGCTTCAGATACAGGAACCGATGGTGCCCCCAGTTTTTCAGTTGCGTGAGTCCATTCTCGTTTGGCGTGTTCCAAATCCAAACAGGCGGACCGAGCAGCCTCATACTTGGCACGTGATGTTTGGGCGGCATCCTTTGCCGATCGAAGTGCGTCTTGTAGCGATGTGCCAATACTCGCAATCGAACTATTTCCAGAGAAATCGAGCGTACAGCCCATGCCTTCAAGGGCGACGAGCGCCTTCATCATTCTCTTTCTGGCAACAGCGGGAAGAAAGCTGAACAGGGATAGAAAGACGGACTCATCAGCTTGATACTTCGCCCAGCCAGACACCCAGGAAGCGTGACGTTCACGTGTTGCTTCGCTGTCATCCGCTACCTGTTCCACCTGCGACAACGTTGCCGACGGGTCATTGCCTAATAGGTCAGCGACGTGCGACGCTGCTTTCTCCACCCTCATACGCGCCTTGTCTGCATCAGACAGTTTTGAAACCTCCTCAGTGATCCGCTTGTGCAAGCGTGATACGATCCTCTGCACATCTACTTTTTCAAGATCAGGAAAGGCATTCAGGCCGGCGCTCAGGTAGGCTTCTTGGCCACGCTCAAAATACGCGTGGCTTTCAAGCTCATTAAAGAAGCTTTCAGTTTGGTAACGCCGCGCAGCTTCTGTTTCATTAGTCCATGCTGGAAGAAACAGCCCGTAGCTCTTCAGGTCCGGCAACCAACGACCGGCGAATGGCCCGTCACCTTCAGCAAAGTCTTTGCCAAATGCGTCAATGATGTTTGTGACAGCCTGATTGTTCGTCGAAGCCGCGACAATAACCGGTGGCGCGGTCTCCTCCAGCGCGGCGCGAACCCAAGCGTCAGCAATGGCAGACAAGAGCATCGTCGTCTTACCGGTTCCGGGAGGTCCGTTGACCGCAAGCACATCTCCGGCTTTGCCCGCCGAGAGATATGAAAGAACCTGGCGTTGATGGTCGGCGAGCGGGAATTGATCGTTGGCATGTCCCAAGCGATCGATGAATTTAGCTTCCGTCTGTGGGGAGAGTTCCTGTTTGGCTGATGGTGGCCCGGCTAGATTCTCCAGGAGTGGAGTTTTGGGTCTTTCGCCAATAAGCCCGTCATAAAGACCGATGATTTGCGCAATGGTCGCAGCGGAATTCCCCGCGACCTCCATATAACCAACACCGATGGAGACATAATTATCGTCCTCTGCGGGCCATCCTGGCGACACTGCGTCCAGCATGGCGCGACAGTGTTTAAGATATCGGCCCCAGACCAACGAATTTTCATCTGGTGAGAATGGTGTAGCTGAAAGGAAGGTGTCAAAATCTTCAATGCTGCCAAGCGAAAACACATCATTGGGAAGCGGCCTAAGCAAGTCCCTCGTGATGACATTTCGTGACGGGCGAATGTTTCCATCTCTATCGACAGTCGCCTCTGTAACGACAGGTGCTACAATCTCCGGAAAGCCATTTGATATCGTCACACCATGTGAGATTTTCCGAGCTGTGACCATCGGCCAGACTTGTACCGCCACTAGCTTGGCATCCGGCTTTTGTCCCTCAAAAACTTTGCGAACTTGGTTCTCTGGCAGCAAGCCATCGCGCAACCTGTCTTTTGACAGTTCGATGAACTCCTTTCGATCACCCTGCTTGAAACGGCCTCGACCCAAGGCACTATCCGCCAATGACGCACGCCAGTAGCCCAAAGTCTCATGGAAGCCGTGATTCATAGTATCTAACCAAATTCTATGCCTGCTCCATTTGATGAACTGGCGCGAAGCAATTATTCAATACAACCCTAGGCTTAGACTGATTTCCAAGCAGGCGACAGGTCCTTCCAAAATGCTTTTGCTGGGCGTGTGTGTGCAGATTTTCGATCTATCAAACCCCCATTCAGTTCCTCCCAGGAAGCGCTATCGGCAGTTTTCATTTGGGTATCTTCAGTGTTGGAATGTCTGACACATCCACGTCGCGAGAAGCGTGCCACACGTCATACACACTCTGCATATGGATCCACATGTCAGCTCCATTTCCAAATAACTTGCCTAGTCGGACTGCCATTTGCGGACTGACCGGTATTCGCTCTCTTAAAATATCATGCAAATGCTGGCGAGAGATACCGAGCAAACGCGCAATTTCTGCTTTCGGTTTCTTGATCACGGGCAGCAGGTCTTCGCGCAATAATTCTCTAGGGTGAGTTGGTGCGCGTTTCGGATCACGGGTCATCGTCTTCTCCAATTCAATTTCGAGCATAAACGTTAATTTTTCTTAGGAAGCGCTGTCGGAATTATGTGTTGCCGAACTATCAGCTTCGGTTCCGTTGCACTTAGTCGACCTACGATCAGACGGTTGCTTTCAGCTAGAGGGGTTCACCAAACGCTTACTCCTTGCAAGGCAACGACGGCTTAAAAGTGGCCGTCGGTCAGATAACTTTCGTGAATGCCGGTGTATCGATAAAGGGTACTTAAATGTGCAGCCGCAGCGAAACTCCGAAATCCGTCCCTTGCTGTTGGGGCTTAGAATTGTTCCACTGAAGATTGGGAGGTCGTTGCCCATTATGAGTTGCTGCACAGCTGACACACACTACGGACATGAAAAGGTCACCACGTCTTGCGAGGGATACTTCTGGAGTGTTTGACGCTGTTGCAAAATGCAACGTTGCTACTTCACTACAGAGAGGCTCATCGGAAAAGCTACGATCTCATGTCAAAAGAGACAAACTAACTGTCATCTTTCAATAAGTTAAATGGTGAGCCGGCCGGGATCCGAACCCGGGACCTACTGATTAAAAGTCACATCCCCATATTTATACACTTGGTGCGCCTTGGCGCACTTTGTGATACAAAACAATCACTTACAACTTTTTGCAACGACAATCAGTCGGTTGACAGTGCGCCGTAATGCGTCTTAGTGATGTGTAGTGTTGCAAAAAACGTTGCAAAAACGGAGATGAGTGTATGACCGCCGCAATCGACTTCACCAAAAACGCCAAGCTGCTAAAAGCACCGCTGGGCATGTATCGCCACGATGGTGATCGCTTCCCAAGCCTTTATCTGAACGTCGGAAAGCGGCGTTCGACTTGGTATTTGAAAAAGCGTGTTAGCGGCAAAGTGAAGTCGATCAAGGTTGGCGCATTTCCGGAAATGGACGCAGTGCAAGCCAGCAAACGAGGCGACATCAAAAGCAAGCAGGTGCGCACAAGTCCCGACATCACAACCGTGCGCGATGGCTGGGACAAGCACTGCGACACATCGCAGGCAATGGGTTCCATGTCTGATAAACATCGCACCGATATGACGACCAAGCTGGAACGCCATGCAGCCGACATCCTGAAAATGCATGTTGCCGATGTGACATCAGCGCGGATTCAGGATGTGGTGAATGGGCTTGCCAACGATGGCATGAAGGCAACCGCCCGCCATGTGCGCACAGGTCTTGGCTCTGCGTTTAACTATGCAAACGTCCCAAACCCTGTTGCAGGTAAAAAGGTGCGCGCTCCAAGTTCGGGCGAAACCGAAACCAAATGGACGGTGGCCTGCGCCGCCCACGACCTCAACGAAGACGACTGGTCGCCAATGTGGGATGCCATCATACGCGTGGACAACGCATTGCGCCGCACGGCATGGATCGTGATGCTGTTTACAGGCATCCGCGCGGGCAACGTTCGCTCACTTCGTTGGGATCAAGTCGATCTACAAATGAAGACAATCCACCTGCCCAAGATGAAGAATAAACTGGCCCGAACCCTTCCCATTAGTGACACCGTGGCCAACGCCCTCATGGCGATCCGATCATCTGAGTTCGAGTTTGTGTTTCCAGCGTCATCGAAGACAGGACACATCGACCAACTGGATGTGCTGATGGCAACAATCGAAGGAACCCGTGTTCCAGTCCTAAGCCAACACGACACGCGGCGTCATTTTATGCAGGCGGGCGCTGAGTCGTTCTTGCCCGACTATGTGATCCACTTCCTTCGCGGGGACGTGTCCGGTGGTAAGGGGAATGACATGTTGATGAAGTACATGAAGCGCATGGGAAATCATCGCGCACCAACGGACATCGAAATGGTAATCGTGCAACGGATTAAGGTAGAACCTTCTTTCGATCTTGAAGAATGAAGTGAGGCTCACTATCTTCATTCACGTACCGATGCCCGTCGTGAGACGCGCGCCATTCTGGCAGTACACAGCATCCCGAGCGCGCGACGACACAAGCGGTTCGGTTGATGATTGCCCACCGTGTCGTATAGCAACAGAGGGCGTCTGTCTGATTATGACATGACGAAAGGATTCTGTTGTGGATTCCATAGAGCAAATCTGCGCGCTCGAAAAGCGCATCGAAGATCTGGAATTCCAGATCACTACCCCAAAACTAATGACGCCTCGCCAATTGTGCGAGTTTCTCCAAATCTCGGAAGGACAGTTTTATGCGTGGAAGCGCGCTGGCGACAGTCCATCGGCGATTTATTGGAGCGAGCGCACCGTCCGGTATGACCGCGACGTTGTGATGGCTTGGGCGAAATCAAAAGAAGTGGGGCAGGTTTAAGGCCCGCCCCACTGGATCAGTAACGCACAATTTTGAATAAGTCAGTTATACACGCTGACTTGGCGATGCTGAACCGGTGAAGCGGGTCCATCCTGATAATGGTATGGACAAACAAACTATAGAAACGTTCTTGCGCCTCTTTGATGGCAACAAGGATCGACATCTCGTTCTAAGCGGCAAACCCACTAAGAATGACAATGGCAAGGTCACCACGGTCAAAACACTGACCGTTGACGGGCCACTCACTGACGAAATGACTTGGGACCACTTGATGGGTGATGCCTCATACGGTATTTCGCCTGTGCGCTCAGACAGCACGTGCTGCTACGGCGTGCTTGACATCGACTGGCCAGATATGCCCGAGGACGACGTTCGCCTTGTGGCTGATAGGTTACGCACGCGTTGCGCTGCCTTTCGATCAAAGTCGCGGGGCCTGCACGTCTACGTTTTCACGACTGAGCCTGTATCGGCCCGTGTGATGCATGACTATCTTGTTGCGTTGCGGAAACGACTGCCCAAGGCGTGCTTCAACAAGAAACAGAAGCGAGACGTTGAGATATTCCCGAAACCTGCACAGACGGTCGTCAATCCCGGTGACAAACCGACTTCGGTCAATTTGCCAATGAGAAGCCAGCAGCGAGAATTTGCTTGGTTGATCGACGAGAGCGCCGAAACGAAATGGGCTTTGGACGAAATGGGCGTGCTCAACATCCTCGCGCACATCGACAATCACTGCCGCGTTGATGAGCAAGTGATGACTGCAATTGTAAATGAGCAGCCAACAATCGACACGTCAGACATTGGTTATCGCGTTCCTGATAATCCTGCGGGGCGCAATGATCTGCTAATGCGGGTTGCAAGGTCGATGCAGGCGCGAGGCTGGCCCGATAGCGAGTTGGAAGCGGAGATACGGCGTTTAAACGGCGATGCTAATTTCCATGACTTGTTCGCGGACGGCAAGTTGTCAGAGAGCGAGATTTTCAATCTCGTCAAGACAGCAAAGCGGCTTGAAAAAGGCACACCGACACCGTTGCACTATCGTCAGATTGAGAAGTTCAATCGAGACTGGGCTGTAATCGACCTGAATGGCAAAATCGAATTCCTGCGCAAATCAGCTGCCGAGTTTACGACCTACGGCAAGAATGATCTGTTTGATAAAACAGCAATGCAGCAGGTGCAATTTGGCAAGTTGCGCGTCCCACTCGCCAAACTTTGGATGCAAGACCCAGACCGTGCTGAGTTCGAAGGCGTCGTGGTCGAGCCAGTCGATTATGATGGTCCCGGCTACAACGTGTTCCGAGGCTTCAAAGTCGCGCCCAAAGATGGCGACGCATCGTTATTTGAGCGGTATATTTTGGAAGTGTTATGCTCGGGTGACGAGGCGCTTGCCCACTGGGTGACAATGTGGCTTGCCGACGCCGTTCAGCGCCCAACTGAACCGTCTGTGCCAACGGCCATTGCACTGCGTGGGCCGCAAGGTGCGGGCAAATCGTTCCTGCAAGAAAAGGTGTTGTCCGCGATTTTCGATGATCGGCAAATGCACGTCGTCCACGAATCCAAAAGACTGTTCGGCACGTTCAATCGAAACCTGTTCGGCTGCACCATTATCGCCTGCGAAGAATCAATCTTCCACGGATCGAAGCAGGACGCCGACACCCTCAAGTCGTTCATCTCATCACCGGGCTGGGTTTATGAGGAAAAGCACAAAGCATCGTTCCGAGCGAAAAACGTCCACCGACTCATCGCGACGACCAACAGCGAACATGCTGTCCACGTCGAGCGTGACGATAGGCGGTGGACGGTGATTGAGGTTCACCAGCCTTATGACATGACCACGGCTGAGGGACAGAATGAGGCTTACGCGTTCTGGGAGCCTTACCATGCCTTCATGAACTCGGATGACGGGGCTGGCATCATTTTGCGGTATCTGCTCGATTACCCCGTTGACCGAAAGGCGTTGACGTTCGCACATGGTACGGATGCAAAGGCGCGTGACAAAGTGATGTCTGACCCTGTGCTTGCTGTTTTGCATGAGATTGCAGAAGACGGTTTCTGCCCAGATGATGTGAAAGCGGCGGGCATCGTGTCGATCAAAACGCTGACGCGGGAAATCCACAAGAAGCCAGGTGGCAAGTTGTTGTCTGGTGAGGAAATTGCGGCGCGTGTTGACCGCTTTGTTCCAAATGCCGAAGCCGTTCGGAATGCGCGGCATGTGACTGGCTTTGCTCGGCGCGTTGATGATGGTCATTTGACGGTCATGGCCGAGGCTGAGTCGCGTCAGCGTGGGCGTCAGCTTGGAACGTTGCAGCAGTTTCGAGATGCCCTGTCACATGTCACCAAGGCCGATTACGCCGACGACAAGTCCGAATGGTATGCGTGGTGTGTCCCCGATGATGTGCATGAGCTTCCGTTTTGATGTGTCAGGCGACACGAAATTGATGAAAGGCGTGTCACCACTGACACGCCTTTTTTACTTTTAGTATCAAGTATTTATGGGGTAATGTGTCGGTTGCGACGGCTGCGACACGGTCAACTTATTGCGCTGTGTGTTTGTTGATGCGCATGGATTCGCGTCGTTGACGTGTCGTTTCATTATATTAATTATTATATGACACAACTGACACACCTGACATAGAGCCTTAAAACTAAGGCGTTTGCCGCGTGTCGGTTGTGCTTTGGGGCGTCACACACTGACACGTTTGCTTTGGGTGCGTTATGGCAGGAGGTGGCCTGCCACCGCTATCTCCACATGATTATTGCGAGCCAGTCGCAACTACTACCAATTTCAAACCCTACTGAATACTAATCAATACTGCTTGGCGTTATTTTGACTTGCTAATCAAGTGGTTGAACAAATTCGCTCGTGCTTTTGCAACGCTCTTTGCAACAACCGCACAATTCCACGTTAAAATGCATCACCATTGGTGACATATATTGTCGGTGCACTGCAAATGTCTCGCTGATCACCCGAATTGAGATACGGAAACCATTATTCCCTCATCATTTTTTCAGACATATGAGCACAATAGCTGCAAAGATCAGGATAATCAGGATTGTACTCGTTGAGATCAATGGTTGTACTACACCGGACGCACACCCCCTCGATACTTTCACCGCAGGCAAAGCAAACACTTGCCTCTCCATCATCCACATAGGCTTCAACCCCACATTCAGGGCACGAGCCGATAGGAGAGTTCAGGCCTTCTTTGGCCATAATGTAGGCGTTCATTTCGTAGCCGGATTTGACAACCATCTCCATCATCTTATCGAAAGCAATCTCTTCGCCACACTGATAGCATTTGCCAACAATGTGCTCATGGTCGTTGTTGTCGGGGTCAACCTGGCCAATCAGTGATGATGCGCATTCAGGGCAAGCCATTCGATCAAGCTTCGAGACCTCCGCAGGCCAATGCACATCTTCTAGGCTTCCAAGGCATTGCTTTTTCACCTTCTCGAAAGCGTCGTGCTGCTCAAGAATAGTGCCCCACACGTCAGCAAGGCAAGATTGAGGGTCTTCGCCGAGAATGCCACAGAAATCCACTACCATCGGAAAAGACGATGCGATTGCCTCCCCGAGGGCACTGGCGGGCTCTTTCAGGTGAAGGTGTTCGAGATCGTTCCGAAAACGTTGTAATTTATTAATATCCGCATCCGGCCACGGCAGTTCGAAGTCCTTGAAACGAGCTTTCAATTGGGCGAGATCAACCGTCGAGTATCCGACGACCTCGTGATCCACTCCACCATCACCGTCGGGAACGGGTTTGAATTTCGCTCCAATAACCTCCATCGCATCAGCTTCGGGCACGGTTCGAACCAGACATTCCTTCGCCAATAGCAAAAGCCCAGCATAGTAATTCCGTGCAGAGCTCAGCATCCGATCATCGGTGCCAGTCTCGAAGTCCTCAATACCAAGAACAATTGACGTAATTGCGTTGTCGAAAATCTCGGACATTTTTCACTACCCTATAAGATTGAGGTGAAATACTTACTCCACCTCATTCCCCGCACACAACCCCGAGCCTTGGATGATACAAAATCCATGCTGGGTCAGTGGCGTGCCGATTAATGCACTCACTGCCTGCGCAATCACAACGCGAAAGGACATGTGATGGAAATCACCGCGACAATCGACGAGCACGGCGCAGCCACGCTCAAAGCTACAATCCTCAATAGTACAACCGTCTTGCATATACCCAACGCAGACGGCTTCGCTGACGACGTTGAGGCCGTGTTGAACGTCGGCCACCCCGATACATACCGCGACGGATACGCCGTGTTGGTTCTGCCAAATGGCCTAACCATCAAAGTCGGCAATTATACCTTCGACCTCCCGTGGCAGCACATCACCTCCGTGGTGGCTCAACTGCGTGCCTGACATGTGGAAGGAATTGCCCCTAACGCTTGGCACAGTTCGTGACCGTGGCCTGAACATCATGGGCGTGTGGACGCCTGACACAGGCCTGAACCTCAACACAGTATATGTCCGTTGGCAGTTCGACCCGAATGCGCATGAACGGACAGTGGCGGAACATCTGATATTCGCCCGCAAGATCATCCACATCATACCCAGTGACGCACCACCCGAAGGCGCACCTTGGGCATGACATCGCCCGAGTCTGCTTTCGTTACGGCAATCATCATGCAGGCTTATCGCGATCTGTTTGTGAACGTGAATACTGGCAGCGGCCCTAGTTTCACAACGCGCTGTGACCAAGATCAGGCAATAGCGTTCCTTACGGACACCCATGGGCGGTTTGCTGCACACCGCAACCACCTCTGCTCACTCATTGGTTGGGACGGCAACGTACTGGCCGCGCGAGTCCGTATGATGATGGACGGCGACGACTTTCCTATCGCCAATGGTGAGTCAACTCCCGCCGCCCAAAAGCGGCACAAGCAATTCGTGGAGAGCCTGCGCCAGCGTTACCGCTACCTTAAAAACCCCCATGCTCTACCTGCTAATCCGGTCGGACATCCCCACGTTGCATAATACATTGTTCATGACGGATCGGTGTATTTGTCATGTCCAATCAGAGAAGCGGACATGGGCCACCACCTGTGTCCGTTTTTTGATTGTGACATGAAAGGAATACCCAATGCCCGACGATACAACCGCCGCCCTACAAGCCCTCCTCAAGCAGGTTGAAACCCTCACCACACGGATGGATGGTCTGCACGAGTTCAATGGCAAGGTCTTGGACGAAAAGAAAGACATGCAGCGCCAGCTTGAACAGCAAGCCGCATCCGACAAGAAGTGGGCGGACATGGGTTACGAACGAGCGCCCGATGGCAACTACTATCCCGAAGGCACGCGTCCCGAACACTCCCTGACGCGTGAAGAAGCCCGCGACCCGCAGAAGTATCGCGCCGCAAAAGCAGCCGCGGAAAAGGCTGGTGCAACACTCACAATCACCGATCCCAATAACCCCGAAGACCCCCACCATCGCAGTCGCCCGGAAGTGAACACATCCCTTTCAACCACCCTCGTCAAAGATGACGATCAAAAGGTCGCCTATATGCGCCGCGATGTGATGGGATCGGACCCACGCCAGTATCAGCGCCTACGCGCGGACGGGTTCACTGTGCAATCTTGGGACCAGCCAGACGACCTGCCGCTGCACATGCAGACGGAACTCTCGTTAATGGAAAAAGCCCATGACGCCTGAGGATCGTGCAACCCTTGAATGGGCGTATCGCGTCGGGCTGGGTTTCTCCGCTGAGGATGACGTGATTGTGCTGCGCGACCTGAGCATTATCACGCCCAATGAGCGCACAACTTTGGATCCGTCAAGCAGCACGCAGCACGCACTTTGGGTCGCCCTTGCACAGGCGATGAAGCTCCACCTGACTGGAATCCAATTTGGCAAGCTGCGCTGCGATCTCGTCGCGGCTGGCATGAGGGTAGAGGCTGCAAATAGCGTTCATGATCATTTGGTAGATATCTCCGTTGAGGAATGGGATCGGTTGCGTGAGCGGGTCACTTGGTATCGCGACGATAACGGCGACCCCATCACCGCCTCAACCAAAGCATCGGGAGATACCTGATATGGCTGGGAACAAGGGTTCGGGTCGCCCGAATACAATCAACAACCACCCGGATAAAAATGCCGTCGTCCGGCTGATCATCGAGCGCGAACTTGGTGCGCCGGGTTCTATTGCGTATCAGCAAATAGCTAACCGCGTCGGTGTCGAGGTGACAACAATTGACCGATATCGAAAGAACCACATCACAGAGGAAATGCGGCGGAAAGTTATGGCTGATTTGCGCGTCGGCGATGTTGACGCCGACACGGCGATTCTGAACGAGGAACGGCTGGACATTGGGCGCACATATGAGACCCTAGCGCGCCGCGTTGAAAAGCTGGTCACGAAGGCCGAGGAAACCGAAGACGATGGGTTCGCGTTGGCCGCCATGGATGGCCTGCGTAAGGTGCTCAAAGACATTGCGATGATGCACGGGAAAATGGCGACCAGTCTTTCTGTGTCGGTTTCGCTCTCGGAATCACCCGAATGGGTGACGCTTAAAGCCATCTTGAACGACGTTTGCGAAGAAGTGCCGGCAGCCCGTGAACCATTGCTGCGGCACATGCGCCACCACGTCCTTTCGGTCACGAAAGAGGAGTCGATCCTATGACACATCGCGAGTTTGAAGGGTGGGACGAACACGAGCGACGCTTGAACGCGGCGACTGGTGCCGGATCACCCGATTGGGTGCGACTGTCGCAAACCAAGCGCGTGATGAAAATTGAAGGCGGCAAGCTGTTCTTCACGGGACATGAATGCAAGCGCGGGCATGTGTCACCCCGCAATGAACATGGCGACTGCACCCAATGCCATTTGATTCGTCTTGCGGAGCGCCGAAATGCCGTTTGATGCGCTACATCCTTGGTGTGAAGACCTTGAGCGGCAGCTTGATCCTGCGGCACGGCTGGCGCACTGGATCGGTCATGAACCCGACGCATGGCAGATCGAAGCTTTCACCACCAGAGCGACAGAAATCGCTCTCAGGGTTGGAAGGCAGGCGGGTAAAACGTCTGTGCTGGCCGCGCGCTCGGTCGAAGAATTGCACATCCCGGAATCGCTGACCATTTGCGTTGCGCCAGCGGAACGGCAGGCAAAGATCATCGCCCGCGAAATCGGACGGCAGTTGAAGCGGACCGAACTTGTAATCACACGCTCAACATTGACCGAACTCGAAATGTCGAACGGCGCGCGCGTCGTCGCACTGCCGTCCACATCGGATACCATTCGCGGCTATCCATCGGTGTCATGTCTGATCATTGACGAGTGCGCCTTTCTACAAGGTGAAGGCGGTGGTGAAGACCTGATTGCTGGCGTCCTACCGATGCTAACTGAAACTGGCCAAGTCTATTTTAGCAGCACACCCGCTGGTAAAAACAACTATTTCGCGAGGCTGTTTCTGGATGCAAAACCCGGTGACGGGATTTACCGCATCGTTGTCAAAGGCACGGACATTCCGCGATTGAAAGAAAAAGTGGACCGGATGCGCCGCACACTGTCTGCAATGAAATTCCGCCAAGAAATCGAAGTGGAAATGATCAGCGACGGTCACGCCTACTTCGATCTCTCAATCATTGAAAATGCAACAAGTAAGGAGGGCACTGTATGTCCGAAGTTGTAGAATACGAGACCAACGAACTCGATCTGATTTGGCACGCTGATGGCCGAGTGACGAATGACACCCACCAAGACCCCGCAATCCCACGGGTCGAAGGTTATAGCACATATTGGCTTGCTGCTGACTTGGGCCAAGCGAATGACTATTCAGCGGTTGTTGCAATCAAAGACGAGGCTTTGCCGATGATTGATGATGGCAAGGTGATCGTCGGGCCGCGTGAGCGGTCAATCGTTTACGCCGACCGCTTTCGCGGCGTGTCTTATGTCAATGTGGTGGATCATCTTATCCGCCTGCGCAACGCGCCACCGTTTGCCGGAAGGACAGAGCTTTCAATCGACGGAACATCCATCGGTCGCGTTGTGTCAGACATGCTCTGGGATCAAGGCGTTGACCACAAGGCTGTCCAGATGACTGGCGGGCAGGATTGGCGGAAAGCCACTTCGCGGTATGTCAACGCGGGCAAGACTTTCATGATCGAAAATCTCGCCGTGTTGTTCGCATCTGGAGACATAAAGTTCGCCCATGATCTGCCTCTGCGGAAAGAGATTGAAGAAGACTTGGCTTCGTTCGCAACGACGACAACGGCGGCGGGCAATCAGATTATCACTCAGAGCCGCAACGCCACTGGTCACGGCGACCTTGGTATTGCCCTGATCGTTGCCGCGTTCGCGTCACAATATCTTAAACCCAGCAAAATCCTTGTCAGCACACTGCGCGGTTGGTCGTAACCCGCACGTTCATCTAATAAGGTGTCTCGAAAAGCACGACTTCTTCTTCGTTGCGATCATTGCAGTAGAACGCAACATCGCTGGCCCACACTTCCTTCTCAAAAACGATGGGATTGGGCGCTGTCTCGCCCCGTGTGCCTTTTGAGAATTTAACGGCCACATCTCGGTTCAACGTCCACGACAACCCGTTGGCTTCGCCACCATCCTTCTGCCCACGATAGGCGGTGAACTTCTTTGGCAATCCTTTCGGAAGATTAACCTTCGGCAGTGATCTACAGAACTGGGAAAACAATTCGTGAAAATCATCATGAAGTACCAAGTCGAACGAAGACCAGACCTCCTTAACTACCTCCCAGAACAATGGGCCATCACTATCATCTAGCGTGTAGGCCCAATCGACGATGAGATCAGGTCGTCTCGCGCTTGATACTTTGTATGATTCCACAATTACGGCTTCGGCATCGCGCAAGGTCAAAAACCGGTCTTTGAATTCCGGATTTATCGGGACCCCTATTATGACAAATTCCATGAACTTCTGCGGGTCTTCTTTTTGCAATCTCTTGTAGAATATGCCAACAGCGTCCATATCGCTTTTCTTCAATTTGAAGAATTCTTCCTCTGCCTCAAACTTAGTCATCGTTTCGCGTTCCTGCTGATACAAAAGCAGGAGGATGCAGGCCAAAACGGGCAATACTATGACGGCTCTCGTCGCACTCGCTGTAACTGACTGGGTCGATGCGCCTTGAGTTCGATGAGACGCGGGCAATCTCCCCCGAAAAATCGCGCGCTGACGGGCGTCTCAATGTTTGTCGTGTGATGATGCCCGCAGCGTAAAAACCCGCGTCAGACGCGCGCTATTGAAACTCGATACAGGTATATTGGTAACCTTGCCCCGACTGGTCAAAATATTGGCTCTCGAAAGCATGGCGGAGATCATTCCAGACTGGACCAACGGCTTGCCTATCTACACGCACTTCGCCGTTTTGGTGGCAACTGAGCGCATGTGATCCGGCTGGCAGTTCATCCCCGAAGCAATAGCTTGCCATATAGGGCGCAGAGTTGCTTTTGGTTGCCCACAAAATCATGCCATCGCGAGACACGACAAAGGCAATCGGCTTTGCGCTCAAACGGACAAACCTCAAAGCACTTGCCTGTAAAGAACACTCGAAGCGATTGCCAATTTCACGCAAGGCGTCTGTTTCCCACTGAACAGAACCAAATTCATTTCGGATCAAGTTGGCGGGCATCAGTAGCCATGATGCGAATACGTTTGCCTCCGTTTCGATTTCGTCGCGAAAATCGTTCAGCGTTTCGTCACTGTCTTCGAACCTGCTCCGCAATTCCCGATGGCACATGAAATGACCTAATTCGTGTGCAAATGTGAATCGTCGCCGACGCCCATTCTTCACCTGAGTATTCAGGAGCATGGTCCATTTTCGGGTCCCATTTGTGCGCACCAGAGACCCTTCAAAATTATCGAAACGTTTTCGATCAATTACCAACGTGTCCGTGAAGTCACTTGTCAGGATCGCACCGCTAACTAACGCTTCGAGGTCCAGAGGGTAAGTGTTTGGGCCGTATTCTTGCCATAGCTTGGTAAGACGGATGGCCTCTTTCTTAGGGTCAGTCTTCTTTGCCATCAAGTCCCGAAACTATCCTATCTATGTACCGCTTGTCTTCATCTGACAGGGTACGAAATTTACGGAAGAAAGCATCCTCTACCTGATTTTCGGATCGTTCGCTGGCTTCGTCGTCCAAAAAGAAATCCGGCGACTCGCCTAGGTAATTGGCGATCTTCAACAATAATTCGGCGGACGGTTTTGCATTCTTCTTGTTTTCCAACTGCCAGACATACGCCTTGGAACTGCCGATTGCCGTCGCTAGTTCCTCAAGGGTTTTCTTGCGACTGGTCCTAACTTTCCGGAGTTTCTCGCTAAACTTTTCAGACATGCGTGTTTTCGCCCTTCGATCACTTGACTTAAGTATAGTGATCGTAGTACTTAAGGCAAGTGTAGCAATCGCTATACTTTTTTGAAGTAAAATAGGAGGCCATCATGGCTGACACTTGCATCGCCAACGGCGACACCTGGGAAATCTACAAAAGCACCGCTTCCGACTGGCGTTGGCGGCGCACAGCATCGAATGGCCGGATCGTTGGCGCTGCCTCGGAAGGCTATGTCAACAAATCCGACTGCATTTCGAACGCACGGCGCAACGGGATGACATGCAACCCGTCGTAGACAAAGTGTGGAGCGATCATCCTCCCGGTCGCTCCACACCACGTTGTATCAAAGCACAAGCAGCGCAAATGGGCGTACTCCTGTTGCCTACGCTGACGCCTATTCAGCCGCTATTGCCTGTCTCTGACGCGCTCTGCGCGGTAAGCGCCGCATCTTCACCGCCACCACCCACGCATCTGGCCCAACACAGGCTCCAAGCTGCCCGATAGTAGGTGGTTGATCGAATATAGCCTCGCGCGTTTCGCGCCCGTCGTCCGTTGTGACGATGCAGCATTTTGGGATTGACGAAAGCGCGCGACGACGCCCCTTGCGAACATTGGTGACGAGGCGTTGTGCTGCCTGAACGTTTAAACGGTCGATGAGAGTTTCTGTAATCATGGTGTGCCCCCTAGGCGTTGGCTGATGGAGGCAGTGTTCATAAGTGCCGAGTAGGTGACCGGGTCAACCGGATTTATTAGCATTGGCTGATTGTAAACCTTGAAACACTATAGTCACTTGCGATAAGCTACATATTGCGACGGAGGGACTATGCCACACACTTACTACGATTTTTTTGCAGGCGGAGGCATGGCAGGGTTTGGCCTTGAGTCAGGTTGGGACTGTCTGTTCGCAAACGACATCGACCCCAAGAAAGCAACCAGCTACCGAGCTAATCACCACGGCGGAAAAGAACTGCTGCTTAAAGATGTTGCACAGGTAACACTGGATGAGTTGCCGGGTTCGCCTGATCTTGTATGGGCATCATTTCCTTGCCAAGATTTGTCGCTAGCAGGCAATGGTGCAGGCCTCGCAGGTAAGCGCAGCGGAATGTTCAAACCGTTCTGGAAGCTGATGCGCGCTTTGCACGAAGAGGGGCGTGGCCCGAAAATCATTGCGCTTGAAAATGTCTATGGGGCGATCACGAGCAACGGTGGTCGTGACTTTGCGACCCTCGCAGCAGCATTTTCAGGTCTTGGTTATCGCTTCGGCGCAGTTGTTGTCGATGCCGTTCATTTCCTTCCGCAATCACGCCCACGCTTCTTCATGATCGGAATTCGGGGTGATATGTCTATCCCGCTCGAAAATACTGCCGATGGTCCTTGTGCTATGTGGCATCCGCCAGCGTTAATCGAAGGATGCAATCTACTCTCAAAGACAGCATCGTCCCGCTGGCAATGGTGGAATCTGCCGACGCCATCTGCGCGAGAAATAAATTTGGCTTCGCTGATCGAAGACAAGCCGGTAGGGGTAAAATGGCATACCAAGGTTGAAACAAAATACCTTTTGGACATGATGACCGACCACAACCGAAAGAAGGTTGAGGCTGCAAAACTATCCAAAGAACGGATCGTCGGAACAATATATAGACGCACTCGAGCTGATGCCAACGGTGTGAAGCGTCAACGTGCGGAAGTGCGGTTCGACCAAATAGCAGGCTGCCTGCGCACACCTGCGGGTGGTTCGAGCCGACAGACCATCATGTTGGTAAACGGCAATAGGGTGCGTTCGCGTCTGCTATCAACGCGCGAGGCCGCATCGCTTATGGGTCTACCTAGTACCTACGCACTACCCGTGCGCTACAATGATGCCTACAAATTGGCGGGCGATGGTGTTGCAGTTCCAGTTGTCCGTCACTTGGCAGATGCCATCTTTGAGCCTGTGCTCAAACGGAATCGACTCGCTTTGGTAGCCTGAATTCTGGTAAGTATCGGTCATGACTGACCGAAATCCAGACGATACAAATTTTCCGCCATTTGAAACCGAAGACCTTCGGTCCAATTTGACGACATTTCTAGCACAAAAATTTGATGATCCTGTAATTGGCAAGCAGCGTCCAGTCGGTGCTTTTAAGTGGGGTGTGTATGCGTTCTTCGATTATGATGGAGAGCCCATTTATGTCGGCCAGACCAAAGAGAAGATCAGCACAAGAATTAGGCGACACCTTACCAACCAACGGACCGATGCAGTCGCCATGTCCGTCCTTGATCCATTTGAGGTTTTTGAGGTTGAAGTTTGGCCTTTGCCCCATTTCCAAAAAACGGGTGCGAAAGACGTGGAAGCCAAGGCACATTTGGACGCGCTGGAAGACCTTGTGTATCAGGAGGCAATACATGGCAGTATTTTCAAGGCTGTACTGAACGAGAAAGACCCACCCGCACCAACTGTAACAGTTACAAAGCCGCCATCGCTGCGCTATCGACTCGTGTCAGATGAGGTTCACAAAATCAGATCACACCCCGATTTTCGCATTGCACGACGCGCCTTGATCATTTCGCGCCTCGCACAGGTCATTTCTGAACGCAAAGTGCAAGGCGGGTTGCGCCGCGTTCTGCTAACGCAGGCAATGCGGTTGCAGTGGCTGGCTGAGCGACGATATGTGGCACTTGGCGGCGAAGCATCGGTTGAAACTGAGGATGGCAACGGCGATTGAGTCGATAGCGCGTATTGATTCTGCCGTTTGTTGCAAAATTGTTGCAAAAACTCCATCACCGCAACTCACACGGCTGTGATTTATCGTTTATTTTCAATAGTATAAATGGTGAGCCGGCCGGGATCCGAACCCGGGACCTACTGATTAAAAGTCAGTTGCTCTACCAACTGAGCTACCGGCCCACACAAGGCGCCTACCTAGAAAGCTGGCGCGGCGGGGTCAAGCCCTGATTTCGCGTTTTTGTATCTCTATTGTAGAAAATGCTGTCCCGCCGTGGCGTTCCGGTCAATCGGGGGTTTGGACCTGTCGCGGAATTGTGCCGCTCTGGGTTATGGCCTCGCTTGGAAAAAGCCGTGGCCATGTTTTCAATCGCTGCGCGTTTCCAAGTGCCGATCTGGGTGGCCTCTCGGTGTTTGCTCGCAAACAGCTGCCGGTAATAGATGCACGCCGTATTTCTTTGACAGCTCCGCCATGGTCATTTCCTCGCGGATCGCTTCAAGCGCAACCTTGGCCTTAAATTCAGGCGAGTGGTTCTTTCGTTTCGTCATGTTGAATCGTCTTTCTCATTAGTCGATCTATCTTG
>JAFLKA010000301.1 GCA_022712735.1 Marinosulfonomonas sp.
CGGCGTTTTGGGATGCGATCGAGATTGCCAAAACCGGACGCGCGCTAAAGATCAATTCGGACGCGCGGTATCGTAACGAGCGCGGCATTGATCCGGCGTTTAATGCGCCCGCAATTGAATTGGCGACGCAGATGATACTGGATCTGTGCGGCGGCGAGGCCTCGAATGTGGTGATGGCGGGCGAAGTGCCGGATGTGGGCCGCGCCTACCAGCTCGATACAGATCGGGTGCAGTCACTGGTCGGCATGGAGATTGCGCCGAAGGTTCAGCGAGAAACGCTGGCGGCACTCGGGTTTGTGCTGGACGGGGGCGACATGGCCAGCGTGCCGAGCTGGCGGCCGGATGTGCAGGGTTCTGCCGATCTGGTCGAGGAAGTGGCGCGGATGGCGTCCCTGACCAAGCTGGAAGGCAAGCCGATGGCGCGCGTCCACGTCGGGGTGCCACGGGCGATTTTGACACCGATGCAGCAGCGCGAGAGCATGGCGCGACGCACCATTGCGGCGCTTGGGTATAATGAATGCGTGACTTATTCGTTCATTGATCAGGCCAGCGCCGAACTGTTTGGCGGCGGCGGCGATGCCACCATGCTGGACAACCCGATTTCAAGCGAAATGAGCCACATGCGCCCTGATCTGTTGCCTGGCTTGTTGCAGGCAGCAGCCCGCAATCAGGCGCGTGGGTTCATGGACATGGCCCTGTTCGAGGTTGGCCCCGCCTTTCATGGTGGCGAGCCGAACGAGCAACATTTGCTGGCCAGTGGTATATTGATTGGCCACACGGGGCCAAAGGATGTGCACGGAACACGGCGCGCCGTTGACGTCTATGACGCCAAGGCTGATGCCGAGGCGGTTTTATCCGCGATCAAGGCCCCCGCCAAAGTGCAAATATTGCGCGGGGCGGCTGATTGGTGGCACCCCGGGCGCTCGGGCAAGATTTGTTTGGGACCAAAAAAAGTGATGGCGGTGTTCGGTGAAATCCATCCTAAAATCCTGACGGCGATGGATGTCAAAGGGCCAGCCGTTGGCTTTACCGTATTTGTCGAGGAGCCGCCATTTGCGCGCAATAAATCCGCCACACGTCCGGCGTTGGTGTTGCGCGATTTACAAGCGGTGGAGCGTGATTTTGCCTTTGTGGTGGATGCGGGCGTCGAGGCGTTGGTGCTGGTCAATGCCGCCGCAGGTGCCGACAAGGTGTTGATTGAATCCGTGCGGGTGTTTGATGAATTCATCGGCGGATCCTTGGGTGAAGGCAAAAAATCTCTGGCGATTTCGGTGCGCTTGCAGCCAGTGGACAAGACGCTGACGGATGAGGACATCGCGGCGGTTTCCGAGAAAATTATTGCCAAGGTGGCCAACGCCACGGGTGGCGAATTGAGAGGATGAGATGATGCTAAAGGTATATCTGTCAGGTGAAATTCACACCGATTGGCGCGAGGTGATCGTGGCTGGTGCCAAGGGGCTGGACGTGGAATTTTCCGCGCCGGTGACCGATCATGGTGCGTCGGATGATTGCGGCGTTTCCATTATGGGGGCCGAGGCGGACAAGTTCTGGCATGACAACAAGGGCGCAAAACTGAACGCCATTCGCACCCGCAAGGGGATTGCAGATGCCGATGTTGTGGTGGTGCGGTTCGGTGATAAATACAAGCAATGGAACGCGGCGTTTGATGCGGGTTATGCGGCGGCACTGGGCAAATCGCTGATTGTGTTGCACGGGCCGGATCATCAACATGCGCTGAAAGAAGTGGATGCGGCGGCGTTGGCTGTGACTGATACGCCCGAACAGGTGGTGCAGATTTTACGCTATGTTTTGTCGGGTGAATTGCCCTAAACTGGGTTTATGACCTATGATTATGTAATCGTTGGCGGCGGGTCGGCGGGCTGTGTTTTGGCGGCGCGTTTGAGTGAGGACGCCACTGTGTCGGTCTGCCTGCTGGAAGCGGGCGGTGGCGGCAAAAGCCTGTTGGTCCGCGCGCCTGCCTTGGTGGCGGCGATGGTTTCGGGTCGCCCGAAAATCAACAACTGGGCGTTTAGGACGGTGCCACAAGCGGGCCTGAACGGACGGCGCGGGTTTCAGCCGCGTGGGCGGGCCTTGGGTGGATCAAGCGCGATAAATGCGATGTTGTATTTGCGCGGGCACAGGCAGGATTATGATGAATGGGCCGATCTGGGCTGTGATGGCTGGTCGTGGGACGAAGTGCTGCCGTATTTCAAACGCTCCGAGGGCAATGCGCGGGGCGGTGATGATTTGCACGGGGGCGCTGGGCCGTTGCAGGTGATGGACCAGAATGCGCCGCGCGGGATTTCGGCAGCGTTTGTCGGAGCTGCCGAGGCGCTGCAAATCCGGCGCAACGATGATTTCAACGGGATACGGCAAGAGGGGGCAGGGCTGTATCAGGTCACGCAGTTTTCATCAGGCACCAAAAAGGGCGAGCGGTGCTCAGCGGCGGCGGCCTATTTATTTCCGGCACGAGGGCGCAAGAACCTGACGGTGATTACGCGGGCCGAAGTGGCGCGGGTGGTAATAGAGGGAAGCCGCGCGGTTGGTGTGGCTTATACGCGCAAAGGCGAGGATCATGTCGCACGGGCGGGGCGCGAGGTGATCTTGTCGGCGGGTGCGTTTGGGTCGCCGCAGTTGCTGATGCTGTCGGGGATCGGGGCGGCGGACGAGTTGCAGGAACATGGCATTGACGTGGTACAGGATTTGCCCGGGGTGGGCAAAAACTTGCAGGACCATCTGGATTACATCATTTCCTATAAATCAAAGCGCCGAGATGTGGTTGGGTTGAATCCGATTGGGTTGGCGCAATTGGTGCAGGCAGGGTTGAAATGGCGCAAAACCGGTGAGGGTTTTTTTACAACGCCGTTTGCCGAGGGTGGTGCGTTCCTGCGCACTGATCCGGCGATGGCGCGACCTGATTTGCAGCTGCATTTTGTAATAGGGATTGTGGATGACCACATGCGTAAAATCCGCACTTCACACGGGTTTAGTTGCCATGTCTGTGTGCTGCGGCCCAAGTCGCGGGGGCGGGTCGGCTTAACGGATGCGCGGGCTACATCTGCCCCGCTGATTGATCCGGCGTTCCTGTCGAATGAGGCGGACTTGCGTAGTCTGATGCAGGGGGCAAAGATCATGGATGAGCTGCTAAAGGCTGATCCGTTAACACCGTGGCGCGGTAAACGATTGTATCCGCATGACGGGACGGATGCGGCGCTTGAGGCCGACATTCGCGCCCGCGCCGATACCATTTACCACCCCGTCGGCACCTGCCGGATGGGGCGTGATGACATGGCGGTGGTGGACCCTGAATTGAAGGTGCATGGCGTGCAGGGTTTGCGGGTCGTGGATGCGTCGGTGATGCCGCGTCTGGTGGGCGGCAATACCAATGCGCCCACCATTATGATTGCGGAAAAGGCTGCCGATATGATCCGCGGCCTATAAGGGTTTAACCGCGCGGTGGCTGATTTAGGCCGGCCTGAACGGCGGGGCGTTCAAGGAAGCGGTCAAGGTAGGCTGGCACATTGTCCAGATCATCCCAGTCGACCAGATCACCCGCCTTGTAGAAATCACGCAGAACACGCACCCACGGGGCGATAGCGATATCGGCGATGGAGTATTCATCACAAACCCAGTCGCGCCCTTCCAGTTGTGCATCCAGCACTTCGAGCAGGCGCGCGCTTTCCTCGAT
>JAFLKA010000508.1 GCA_022712735.1 Marinosulfonomonas sp.
CCAGATTGTCGCCGACGGGCCTCCGATCGAAGTCCTAACCCCGCAAATCTTGGAGCAGGTTTACCGTGTTGCCGCCGAAGTGCAGCTGGGCCCAAGCGGAACACTACACGTTTCGCCGGTGCGGGCACTTAGTGATGTAAGGGCGTGATAGATAGCCTATGACTTGGGTCAGGTGACCTACCTGGCCTGCATGAAGTGTTTTCATGGTCTGAATGACCGCTTTCGGAACATGTTTTTAGATTATTCAGTTCCAGCCAATGTCCGCATCCCGCCCGTTCTGTCGATGCGGCATGTCCGCTTTGGGGCTGGGAGCTGTCATCTGACGTTTTCGGTCTGGATTTTCGCGCCGTGTTGAATGGCCAACGGCAGCGATGCGGACAAAGCGCCAATTCACCGCGCCTGCGCCAATGA
Organism: Marinosulfonomonas sp.; assembly: GCA_022712735.1. Next base: position 412 of record JAFLKA010000508.1, read on the forward strand.
CCGCTTCTCAGGTGCAAACAACATTTCCATGGAAAAAGCCCTGCCAAAAATGGTCGTTTTTGCAGACGTCCTAAACCTGTGAGATGTGCTTGTTTTGAGGCTCGAAGTATCTATTCTTTGCTGCGTTCCGAGTGTCCTCAAATTCGACGTGAAACACGGCGTCGACAACGTCTTCGACCGGAAGCATTGTGCCGTTGCCTGTCACAGCGATAACCAGCCCCCGCTCGGGATAAATCCGCAAGATGGCTGCGAACCCGGGGCCGCCGCCACGATGTTGATACCAGCGGTTCGGTGCGCTTTCCCATTCATGCCATCCCAATGGTATTTGTCCGTTGGCTGGCATCAGTAGGTTCAATGCTGCGTCATCCAAAATATCGCCTGACACCATTGCAACATACCCAAGTCTTGCGGCATCACGGGCGGTTCCGATCAATCCGGTTGGCGGCGTGGCATTGATATAGAAGCGGTCAAACCAGAGCAGGTTACCGATGCGGCCTTTTACCATGCGCTTAATGTCGAGGTAGAAGGGTAGAATCGGGGTAAAATAATGTGCGACCGGATGTGATCCCAAGGCCTCGTTCGCGTCCATATCCGGGCGAAAAACGAACGCACTATTCCACATGCCCGCCGGATCAAGAACGCGTTCGGTAACAACTTCTTCAAACCGCTTATCTGTGACAGACTCGATAACGGCTCCCAGAACCATGTAGCCTAAGTTGCTATAGGCCCGATCTGTGCCGGGCTGGAATTTTAGTTTGGTGGTATCAGCCATAACTTGCTGAAGGAATACAGACTGATAGGGTAAATTTGCGTCATATCTGACCCAGCCAAACATAGCTGGAATCGGATCGGGCAAGCCGGATGTATGCGTTAACAGATGGCGAAGGGTAATCGGGTCTGCATTTACATCAAGGCCGGTAATTTTAAAATCCGGAAGGAATGTGCTTACGGACTGGTCGATATCCAGCATGCTGTTCTCGGCCAGATCAAAAATGGTCAAGGCCGTCGCAATCTTGGTGAGTGACCACCAATGATAGACAGTATCGGTAGTTGCAGCGTGGCCGGAAAACGGGTTTGCAATACCTGCCGTATATTCCCAAATCAGTTTTCCGTTCTGAATGACGGCAACTGACACCGCTGGCGAAACACCTGATTCAGCGAGCGCATCGATGTAGGAAATCAGCTCGGTTTGGTTCCTTGGGTTCCCAGGATCGGGCGCCTTTGGAACATTCGCCCAAACCGCCACGGCAATGGCCAAGATTACGAGCATGGTTATATACATTGTGCGATTGTTCAGAATGTCTGGCAGGTGTGTCATTTTCTTCTCCAACGGGTTATATTGCCCACCTACCAGCGCGTCAGAGCACCCCGCATTATCATTTGTTAATTGCCAGAAAAGTTTTTCATGAAACCACAGCATCAAATAGAAATCGCGATCCGAATGGTTTTAAATCTTGGTACTGCGACACTTACTGAGCTTTCAGAAGCCTTCACACTTTACTCGGTAACAAGTGGCGCGTCTCTCAGTTGTCAGGGCGAGGTCGATGAGATGGAGTATCTGCTTCTTTCAGGGCGTGCGCGCAGCATTGTGCGAGATGCTGACGGGCGAGAAGTAACTTTGGGTCTCTTTGATGGACCGATGATCCTGCCGCCAAATATGGCACGCACTTCAAAAGGGTTGTCCTTGGTTGACATCGAAATGCTCGACGATGTGATAGTGGCAAAACTGTCAACGCGGAAACTTATGGAAAAGATGGTCCAATCAACAGAGATTCGAGATTGGGGAAACCAGGTCATGCAAAATGAGCTCACCGCCAAAGTAGAACGTGAATGGTGCCTGGCTGCCCTGCCGGCACGTGAGCGGTTGGATTGGTTTCGCATGAATTACGTTGGATTTGAAACACGGTTTTCACACGCGTTCATCGCATCATTTTTGGGTATGACACCGGTAACACTAAGCCGCTTGCGCAATAGCTAGCGAAGGTCCGCTTCCCGCCCCTCGTGTCGAACTAGCATGTCCGCTTTGGGGCTGGCAGCGGACATAGACGCGGTTGGTACAGATAGTCGCGTTGTCCGCTATCAGCCATTGCTATAGCAAGCGGAACCCCATCTACCTCTGACTATTGCCGTATTGGTAGATGGGTGGGTATTCATGGCGCTTCAAAGCAAGGCGCGGCCTTACAGGATTTTCTGCCCCGTCTTGGCCCAATCCTTCATGAAGCCTTCCAGCCCTTTGTCGGTTAGCACATGGGCTGCCATTTTCTTGATAATAGCGGGCGGGGCGGTGCAGACATCGGCGCCGATTAGCGCCGCCTGCGTCATGTGGTTGACGGAGCGGATCGAGGCGGCCAGAATGCGGGTCTCGAAACCGTAATTATCATAGATCGTGCGAATGTCGGCGATCAGGTCCATACCATCAATGTTTAAGTCGTCCAGACGCCCGATAAACGGCGAAATGAATGTCGCCCCTGCCTTGGCAGCCAGCAACGCCTGGTTGGCCGAGAAGCACAGGGTGACGTTGACCATGATGCCGTCCGATGACAGCGCCTTGCAGGTTTTCAGGCCGGCCCATGTCAGCGGCACTTTGACCGCGATGTTATCAGCGATTTTGGCCAGCTTGCGGCCTTCTTTTAGCATGGTGTCGGCGTCCATCGCCACGACTTCGGCGGATACGGGCCCGTCGATGATGCCACAGATTTCTTTGGTGACTTCCAGAATGTCACGGCCCGATTTCATGATCAGGGACGGGTTGGTGGTGACGCCGTCGGCCATGCCAAGGTCGTTCAGTTCTTTGATGTCTTCGACTTCGGCGGTGTCTATGAAAAATTGCATTTACGAATTCCTTGCATATGCTTTGCGATGTTCTACCATTGTTAGCGCAAACATTTGGGGCGGAAAAGCCCAAAATGACGAGGTAACAAATGTCTGATAACGGGTTTTTTGACGAAGGTATACTGGTTGCTGTTCTAACTTCACAACCTATTGATCGGCTGCTGGATTATAAAGCGCCAGAAGGTGGCTGCATGGCGGGCGCGTTTGTCGAGGTGCCGTTGGGGCCGCGCAAGGTGATTGGCGTGGTTTGGGGCAAGGGGCGTGGCGGGTTTGATTTGAAAAAGGCGCGCAGCATTTTGCGGGTGCTGGATGTGGCGCCGATGCGGGATGAATTGCAGGGATTTTTAACGCGGGCTGCCGCCTACACCATGACGCCACTGTCGATGATGTTGCGCCTTGCCACCCGTGCGCCGGGGCTGGGGGACAGTCCAATGATGCGCAAGGTTTACCGGCTGGGCACGGGTGAGCCTGACCGCGCGACGGATGCGCGGCGGCGGGTGATCAAGGCGTTGGGGGATTACGACGGTTTGTCGTTCACTTTGGGTGAGTTGGCAGAGGTGGCGGGGGTGTCGTCAAGCGTGATCAAAGGGTTGGTCAAGCAAGGCGTGGTTCGGGAAGAGGACAGCCCGCGCGATTTGCCGTATGCGCGGCTGGAGGCGGATTTTAGCGGGGTGGAATTGACGCCGGATCAGGCGGCGGCGGCAGAGGTGATGCGCTGCGATGTGGCCAGCGGTGTCTATGGCACCACCTTGCTAAAGGGGGTCACCGGATCGGGCAAGACCGAGGTTTATCTGGAAGCGGTGGCCGAGTGTTTGCAGCAGGGCAGGCAGGCGTTGGTGCTGTTGCCCGAAATCGCGCTGACGGCGGAATTTTTGAAACGGGTCGAGGCGCGGTTCGGGGCGAAACCGGGCGAGTGGCATTCGGGCGTCACCATGACCGAACGCCGCCGGTTGTGGAAAATGGCGGGCGAGGGGGCGGTTCAGCTGGTGGTCGGGGCGCGTTCGGCGCTGTTTTTGCCGTTCCGCGATCTGGGGCTGGTGGTGGTCGATGAGGAACACGACACCTCCTACAAACAGGAAGAGGGCGTGCTGTATAACGCCCGCGATATGGTGGTGCTGCGGGCGTCATTGTGTTCGGCGCAGGTGGTTTTGGCCTCGGCAACCCCGTCGCTTGAAACATGGGCCAACGCCGAGGCTGGGAAATACAAACGGCTGGAATTAACGGCGCGATACGGAGCGGCGGTGATGCCGGAATTGCGGGCCGTTGATTTACGCGTTGAGGATATTCCGATGGGGCGCTGGATTTCACCGACCTTGCGCGATGCGGTTGCGGCGCGGGTGGCGCAGGGCGAGCAGGCGATGCTGTTTATCAACCGGCGTGGCTATGCGCCAACCACGGTGTGTCGGGCTTGCGGCCACCAGATAGGGTGTGATCATTGCGATGCGCGGATGGTCGAGCACCGGTTTCAAAAGCGGCTGATGTGCCATCAATGCGGCGAGACCAAACCGATGCCCGAAGTCTGCCCGTCCTGCGAGGTTGCGGGCAAGCTGGCGGCGGTTGGTCCGGGGGTTGAGCGGCTGGCCGAAGAGGTGGCGGCGCTGTTTCCTGATGCGCGTGTGGCAGTGCTGTCGTCTGATCTGTTCGGG